>NZ_JAMYSJ010000014.1:0-145193 GCF_040321855.1 Mesorhizobium sp. M0227
AACTCTCGCTGTATTTGGACATGCAAAACCCCCGAAGGTTGTGTCCAACTTTCGGGGGTCAGTTCAAAACGGGGCTTTTTTCATTTGTTTTGGTTGCTTATTCCGCCGGTGCCTCGGCAACCTCGCGCGAGCGGCCGAGCGTGATCTTGGCCAGCGTGAAGGAAATCACCGCACACAGCGTGATCCCGGCCACCATCGGCAGCGGCGTACCGTCGAAGAACACGCCGGCGACACCCATGGCGAGTGCGCCGATGGCGAAATGCAGCGTGCCCATCAGCGCTGAAGCGGTGCCGGCAATCTCGCCATGTTCTTCCATGGCCAGCACCGAGGTGGTCGGAATGACTAGGCCGAGAAAGCCGTAGCCGACGAACAGCAGCGCCGCCATCATATCGAGCCGGTCGATGCCCGTCGCCATCACCGCGAACAGCACCACCATCGTCGTCGCATAGCCGGTCACCGCGACGCGCACCACGCGCCTCAGGCCGAAGCGCTCGGCCAGCAGCCCCGTCATCTGCGACATGCCGATGAAGGCGACCGCGTTGATCGAGAAGAACACGCTGTAGACCGAAGGCGACAGCCCGTAATGGTCGATCAGGATGAACGACGAACTCGACAGATAGACGAAGAAGCTGGCAATGCCGAAGCCGGCGATCGCCGTCAGACCGAGGAAGTTGCGATCACCCATCAGGAAGCGGTAGGCCGACAGCGCGGTGCCGAAGGAGGACCCGGCGCGATCTTCCACCGGCCGCGTCTCCTTGAGCGAAGTCGCCAGAAGGATGGTGGCCAGCAGAGCCGCGCCCGTCACCGTCCAGAACACGGCGCGCCAGCCGAAATTCTCGATGATCACGCTGCCGGTCAGCGGCGCCAGGATCGGCGACACCGAGAACACCAGCATCAGCAAGGACATCAGCTTGGCGGCCTCATTACCGGTGTGCAGGTCGCGCACGATGGCGCGCGGAACGGCCATGCCGGCGCTGGCGCCAAGCCCTTGCAGGAAACGGAAAGCGATCAGCCATTCGATGGTCGGCGCCATTGCCGAACCGATGCCGCCAACCATGAACAGCGCAAGACCGCCATAAAGCGGCAGCTTGCGGCCGATCATGTCGGAAATCGGCCCGACGACGATCTGGCCAAACCCCATCGACAGGAAGAAGATCAACAGGCTCATCTGCACCGCAGCGGTGCTGGCATGCAGATCCGCGCCGATCGACGGCAGCGCGGGCAGATACATGTCGATGGCGAACGGGCCGATGGCGGACAACAAGCCGAGCACGACCGCGATGCGGAGGAATTTGGGACTCATGATAAAGGCTCTTTCAAATCTGGTTGCCGCCGCTAGGCGACGTCTAACCTAGGACGTTCCATCCCGTGAGCTTCCGACAGCTCGAGAGCGAATTCTATCCGTCTCTCTCACGCGAAATCTCTTTATCTTGTGTCCACAAATTTAGACACTCTTGTCTAAATCGTCAATCACCTCTATATAGTTTTTTATGAAGCTGCACGTTTCTCCTGACATTTTCCCGCCACGCGGCCATGAGGCCAAGCGCCTCTCGATCGTCGATTCCGCGGCTGCCGTGTTTTGCCGCGAAGGTTTCGCCGGCGCCAACATCGATCTGATCGCGGCCGAAGCCGGCGTTTCGCGCCAGACGATCTACAACCATCATGGCGACAAGCAGAAACTGTTCGTCGCCGTGGTCCGCGACCTCACCGAACGCTGCAATGCCGGCATCTTCGCCACCATTGCCACCTTCCCCGACCAGCCCAAGGATCTCGAAGCCGATCTGATCGGCTTTGCCGTGCGCTTGAACCAGAATTGCATCTGCAACCGCGACGGAAAATTCCTGCGCAAGCTGATCCAGACCGAAGGCGAGCGCTATCCCGAACTGTTTGCCGAATGGCGCGAACAGGGACCGGGCAGAACATGGCCGGCAATCGCCGCCCGCTTGGCCCGCCTCGCCTATGGCGGCTATCTCACGATCGAGGACCCGGATGTGGCGGCACGCCAGTTCCTTGGCCTCGTCAATGCCGAACTGCAGACCACCTTCATGCTTGGCGGCTCGCCGCGCGAGGACGAGGTGCTGCAATCCGCGACCAATGGCGTGCGCACATTCCTGCGCGCCTTCGGCAAGCGCCGGTCCGCGGCATCGTCCGAAAAGCAAAGCGCGCTCGCCAGCGCCTGAGCGATCAAATCGCTGGCAATAGTCTTCGCTTCCGCGCGAGGGTGATCTATATGCGGTTTACGCCGCCCTCAAGCTTGATTACAGCTATGCGGACGATTCAACGGAACCCGACCGCCACATGGCCGACGACCACATCCGCTACGACATTCTGGCCCAGGAGGCGTTGCGCGGCGTCATGCGCAAGGTCCTGGCCGAGGTCGCGCGCACCGGCCTCCCCGGCAACCACCACTTCTTCATCACCTTCCTGACCGGCGCGCCGGGCGTACGCGTGTCTTCGCGGCTGCGCGAGCGCTATCCCGAGCAGATGACCATCGTCATTCAGTTCCAGTATTGGGACCTGAAGGTGACCGATACCGGCTTCGAGGTTGGCCTGTCCTTCTCCGATGTGCCGGAAAAGCTCGAAATCCCGTTTTCGGCCGTACGCGGCTTCTATGATCCGTCGGTCAATTTCGAACTCGAATTCGACGTCAAGACGGATGGCGCGGCAGCCGAGGAACCAGCCGCTCCAGCCTCGCCTGAGCCGTTGACCATCGTCTCCGAGAAAAAGCCGAAGGCGGAGAAGAAGGCAGCTGCCGCCGAGGCGGAGAAGAAGCCCGCAGCGGCGGACGCCAGCACCAAGGGCGCCGAAGTGGTCTCGCTCGACGCCTTCCGCAAGAAATAGGCCTGCGGTTCACGCCATGGCTGACATCGTCAATCTCCGCCAGGCTCGCAAGCAGAAGGCGCGGGACGAGAAAGTGCGCGTCGCCGAACAGAACCGGGCACTGTACGGTCGCTCCAAGGCAGAGAAGCAACGCGACCGCATAGTCGCCGACAAGGCCGAAAACTTCGTCGCTGGGCACCGCCGCGAGCCATCCGGCGCCGAAGACGACCAGTGAGCTGTCACCAGTGAGCGCGGTCGAAAAGCGCTCGGTGACCATTCGTGGTCACCGCACCAGCTACTCGCTTGAAAAGCCCTTCTATGAGGACCTCGTCGCGATCGCGGCGACCAGGGAGCTGACGCTCGCTGCGCTTGTCGCCGAAGTCGACGAGACGCGGCCCCGCGACACCAACCTGTCCTCGGCGCTGAGGCTCTATGTGCTGGAGTGGGCGAAGCACGCAGAGAGAATCTAAAGGCTTTCGACGGCGTCGTTCTTTTTCGTGTGTCTGGTGCCGAAGCCAAGCAAGGTCGAACGCTCGCGCTCCTCGGCCTGTTTCCTGGACCGCACGCGCATCAAATCCTTCCAGCCGACATAGCCGACCAGCAACGAGCCTTCGCGAGTGACGACGGGCAGATGAGAGACGTTGGCCAGCAGCAGTTTGTCGGAGAGGCCTTCGAGATATTCGTCCGGATAGGCCAGCGTCACCTTGCTGCCGGCCAGCAGTTCGCCAAGCGTGGTGGTGCGGTGCGTGCCGGCGCGTCTCCAGCGCAATATCGCCGGCGGATCGATGAGGCCCAGCACATGGCCGCGCTCATCGACCACCGGGAAACTCGGATGCCGTGTTTCCGGCGCTGTCAGGAACGCTGCCGCGCCATGCAGCGTCATCGTCGCCGGCACGCTTTCGACTTGTGACGTCATCACCTCGCGCACCCTGGTCAGGGCGAAAGGGTCGACGCGGTATTCGCGAACCAGATGATGTCCCCTTCTGGCGATCTTTTCGGTCAGGATCGATCGCTTCATCAGAAGCACGGTGACGGCGTGCGCCGCAGCGCAGGCAGCAATCAGCGGCACCAGCATATGCGTGTTGCCGGTCAGTTCGACGGCGAAGAACGTGGCGGTCAGCGGCGCACGCATCGTGCCGCCCATGGTGGCGGCCATCGCCAGCAGCGCCCAGAAACCCGGATCCGCGGCAGGCAGAACGCCGGCGAGCACAGCGCCCATGGCCCCGCCCATGATCAACAGCGGCGCCAGCACACCTCCCGACGTTCCCGAGCCGAGCGCTACCGACCAGATGATCGCCTTCACCACCAGCAGGAGGAGTGCTGCCGTCGCGACGGTGCGGCCGTCCAGCATGTCAGTGATGTTGTCATAGCCGACGCCGAGCGCGTGCGGCTCGATCAGCCCGCCGATGCCGACCACCAGTCCGCCAAGCATCGGCCACCACATCCAGTGGATCGGCAGCTTCTGAAAACCGTCCTCGCAGGCATAGACCATCTGCGTCAGCAGCCCCGACAAAAGTCCTGCACAAACGCCGATCGCCACCCAGCCGGCAAGGCCGACAAAGGACACCTCCATGCCGCCCTGAAACGGAAAGATCGGTCCGGGCAGATGCAGCATGGTGCGCTCCACCTCGGCGATAACAGCCGCGACCGCCACCGGGATGAAGCTGCGCGGAGTCCATTCGAAAAGCAGCAGTTCGACCGCAAGCATGATGGCGGCGATCGGGGTTCCGAACACCGTGGTCATGCCCGCCGCAGCACCGGCCACCAGCAGCGTCTTGCGTTCGTTGTCGCTGACCGGCAGCATCTGCGCGATCAGCGAACCGATCGCGCCGCCGGTCATGATGATCGGGCCCTCGGCGCCGAACGGTCCGCCGGAGCCGATCGAGATCGCCGACGACAGCGGCTTCAGGATCGCCACCTTGGCGTCGAGTCTGGAACGCCCGAGCAGGATGGCCTCTATGGCTTCGGGAATGCCGTGACCGCGGATCTTCTCGCTGCCGAAGCGCGCCATCAGGCCGATGATCAGCGCACCGATCACAGGGACGATGACGGAGGCATAGCCCAGCGGCGTGTCCTCGAGCTTCAGATCGGCGAGCGTGAACTGGCCAAAATAGGCGATGTTGGTGGCCAGCCGGATCAGCTTCAAAAGCGCGATGCCGGCAACCAGTCCAGCTGTCGCCACCACCACGGCAATGGCGGCGACGAACAGCACCCTGGCATCCGTGGTGAAATCGCGCAGATGCTCCGGGTTCGAGTGAGGGGTCTTCATGGCAGTTTGCTTCCTGGCGGCGCGCCGTACGTCTGAGATGCGGCACGGTCGAAGCGGCCAGCCGGGCTTGTTGGTGGATATGTATCGTAACACGATATAAATATTCAAGCCGGTTTCGCCCGAAATCCGTTTGAGCTTTCGCCGGAAAACGAACACATGTCTGATATGTCGCAGCCACAAAAATCACGCCCCGCCATCAGCCAAGCCGATTACCAGCGGCTATCGGAGTTTCGCTACCTGATCCGCCGCTTCCTCGAATTCAGCCAGGTCCAGGCGGAAGACGCCGGCCTGACCCCGCGCCAGCATCAGGCGCTGCTGGCGATCAAGGGATTCCCCGGCGGCGGCCCGGTGACGGTTGGCGATCTCGCGGAACGCCTGCGCATCCGCCACCACAGCGCCGTCGAACTGGTCAACCGCCTTTGCGAAACAGGGCTGGTCGCCAGAAATCAGGACAAGGACGACCACCGCCGCGTGCTGCTGCAACTGACCGAGCGCGCCGACGATTGCCTGGCCGAGCTGTCGGCGGCACATCTCGACGAGCTTTCACGCATCGAACCGATGCTGCGCCGGCTGCTCGATCGGGACCATGCGTAAGGCTCCAGACCTTGCACGAAAACGGCACCGAACTATTTTCCCGGCCTCCCGAATCCTTTGGCTTCGCCACAACGTCTCGGACGTAAGCGGCCCGCAAAGCGCAGGGCACGAAGAGGAAAAAACGCGATGAAACGCCACCTGATACGCTACAAGACGAAACCGGAACGGACCGATGAGAATGAACGGCTGGTCAAGGCCGTGTTCCAGGAGCTGCGGGAAAAGTCGCCGGAAGGTGTTCGCTACATGACATGGCGGTCCGACGACGGGACCTTTGTCCATCTGGTCGAGACGGAAACCGAGGCCCATGCCGACATCATCACCGGGCTGGCGGCATTCGAGGCCTTCCAGAGCGGCATCAGGGATCGCTTGATCGAGCGTCCGCAGCGCGAGGAAATGACCGTGGTGGGCCACTACCGGATGCTGGACCAGTAACGGCAAACAGAGGTGCATGAACATTCCTGGCGAGATCCGCGAGCCTTTTGACCGCCTGTTCGGCGAAATGCGTCCCAAACTGCACCGCTACTGCGCCCGCATGGCCGGCTCGGTCATCGACGGCGAGGACGTGCTGCAGGAAGCCCTGGCCAAGGCGTTCGAGGCGCTGCCGGATGCCGGCCCGATCGCCAACCCGGAGGGCTGGCTGTTTCGCATTGCCCACAATGCTGCGCTCGACTTTCTGCGCCGGCGAGCCCGCGAAAAGGCCTTTTCCGATGAGGACCCGGATATGATCGTCGACCCGGCCAATCCCACCGCCGATCGTCAGGCCGCCGCGGCCAGCCTGCACACTTTCATGCGCCTTCCCGTCACGCAGCGAAGCAGCGTCATCATGATGGACGTTCTGGGCTATTCGCTGCAGGAAATCAGCGCCACGCTCGATACCAGCATCCCCGCCATCAAGGCGGCGCTGCATCGTGGCCGCCACCGACTGCGCAATCTTGCGGACGAACCGGACGACCGTCCTGTTCCGAGACTGAGCGCCGCGCAACGTCTGCTGCTCGACGCTTACATCGACCGCTTCAACGCCCGCGACTTCGATGCGGTGCGCGACATGCTGGCCGATGAGGTGCGGCTGGAACTGGTGGCCAGGGCGCGGCTGAATGGCCGCAAGGAGGTCGCCACCTACTTCAGCAACTATTCCCGCGTGCAGGATTGGCATCTTATGCTCGGCTTCGTCGAAGACAGGCCAGCAGTCCTCGTCCGCGATCCCAATGACCCAACAGGGCGCCCCACCTATTTCATCCTGCTGGCCTGGCAGGACGGCAGGCTTGCCGCCATCCGCGATTTTCGCCACGCCCGCTACACCACCGACGGTGCCGAACTGTTCGTTCTTTGAAACGGTCTCGGGGCGGAAAGGCCTCCCCTACTGCCTACTGCAGCGACTTCAGCAGATTGTCGATCGTGAACGGATTGGACTTCGGCTTGGCCGGCGGCGGATTGTCATTGGCTTCCGGTGGCGGGGCACGCTCCACCTTGGGAGCCTGCTGCGCGGCCTTGCGCTCGGCCTCGAGCCTTGCCTTTTCCTGCGCCGCGATGCGCACCGCCTCTTCCGCCTTCTGCCGCTCCTGCTCGGCCTGCGCTTTGGCCGCCTCGTCGGCGGCCTGCTTTTCGGCAGCCGCCTTCGCATCGGCATCGGCCTTGGCCTTTGCGTCCGCCTCAGCCTTGGCCTGGGCATCCGCTTCCGCCTTTGCCTTGGCGTCCGCCTCGGCTTTCAGCCGCGCCGCTTCCTGCTGCTTGCGCAGTTCTTCGGCCGCCTTGTCGCGAGCATCCTGCAGCGCCGCGTAGTAGCGGACCTCGCGCCGAAGCCGCTGCTTTTCGAGCAGCGCGGCCTGCATCGCCTCGACGCGCTGCTGTTCCTTTTCCAGCGCGCGTTGGGTCAGGAACTGCGCCAGCGGCTCACTGTCGAATGCTCGTTTCACCGCGCCGAACGGCCCCTCGGCGGTGAAATTCACGACCGGCTCGGAGCCGACCAGCGCCTCGTCGCCCGGCCGATAGGTGATCGCACCCTTGGCCGACACCGTGACCGCGTTGAGATCCGCCGTGACGTCGGCGGACAAGGTCGCCGCCGGATTTTCCAGGCTGACCGGCGGCGCCCGCAGCGTGCCGCCGGCAACCGTGAAGGCTATGTCGGTGTCCTTGGCGGCTAGACTGCCATCAGCGGCGATGTCAGGCGCGAAGCCGGCAGTCTTGGCCGCATCGATGTCACGCCCGATCGCATCCGCCTTGACGAGGAACGCACTGAACGCATCTGGATTGACGCCAGCAACTTTCACGCCCTTCAACGCCGCAGTGCCGGAGCCTGATAAGGCGGCCACCATCCCTTCGACCGATTTGCCGCTGCTTGACAGCGCTGTCGAGAAGTCGCCGATGCCGTTGATGCCGGCATCCGGCAGCACGGTCGCCAGATCGGCGCCCGCCAGTTTCATCTGGCCAGAGAACAGGCCGGTGCCGTCATTGTTCTTCAGTTCGAACAGGCCGGTGAGCGCCCCGCCCAGCAATTTCGCCTTCAAATCCGAAACGCGGATGCCTTCCTGGTCCAGCTTGAGCGAAAAGGCGGCATCATACGCGGTGGCGAACCGACCGGCGGCGAGCGCTGCCGTCGTCAGGTCTAGGTCGGCGGTGAACGGCAGGTTGGACTTCTGGCTGAACGGTGTCGCCGGCCACACGCCACCCTTGCCTGCCCCTTCCTTGTCGGCCCCGTCTTTGTCGGCAAGAAAGGCGGAATCGCCGAACAGCGCCACCGCCATCGGATCGAGGTCGAGTTCGTCGAGCGCCAGCGCCCCGGCCAGATGCGGCACGCCGGCCTTTCCGTCGACCCCCTCCTTTACATCGATATTGACGTCGCCGGACACCGCCGCTTCGTTGATAGCGCCGTTGAGTTCGTCCAGCACCAGCAGACCGTTGCCATAATCGCCCTGCGCCGAGAGCGACGTCGACATGCCCGCCCCCATGCCCGGCAGGCCGATACCTGTCGTCATCAGCCATGGCTCGATGTCGGCGGCGTCGAGGCTGAGCTTGCCCTTGGCGGCGAAGCCTTGCGGCGTATCGGCGATCGTTCCCTCGAAACCAGCCTTGAAGTCGTTGCCGGCAAGGCTGAAATTCGTCGTCAGGCCGCCACCAAGCGTTCCCTTGGCCTGAATATCGGTGCTTGCCTCGCCCAGCATGCCGAGCGGCAGCGCCGGCAGGCCGTAGAGGGCCAGCAGCGTGGTGGCGTCAGGGTTTTTGGCATTGAAGGTAAGCGCCACCGGCGCTTCAAGAAGCTTGTCCACCGCCCCCTTCCCCGACAGCGATGCGGAAAAGGCCGAGCCGCCCGCCTTGCCTTGCCCGCTCACCGCCAGCCCCGTGGTGCCGTCGCCATTGTCGGCCGCACTCGCCACCAGGTCGATGCGCGCATCCTGGAACAGCTCGGGATAGGCAGCGGCACGGCTCGCCAGCCCTTTCAGCACGGCACTGTCGGGATAGTGCTGGGCGGCGACGTCGACCAGCGGCTTCAGGTCGACGGCAACCACCGATGCATCGAGCTTGCCGGTCGGGCTCGCCGGGAAATCCTTGACCCGGCCGGTGGCGCTGATCGAGGCGCCGGCCAGTCCGCCCACCGACAGCCGGTCGATTTCGAGCAGCCCATCGCGCAGCCTGAGCGCCGTGTCGATCGTATCGGCGGTCAACCCTCCGGCATTGACCGGCCCGGCCTTGATCTGGAAATCGAGGTCGCGGTCGGCAAAGCGATTGGCCCCCTTGTCGCTGACGAAGATCGAGGCGAAGGCCGCCAGCCCGTCGATATCGAGGTCGCCCCCTTCGAGACGCATCAGCACTGAGGGCTTGGCATCGTCGGGCTGGGTGGAATCGATGCGGCCGGAAAACCTAGCCTTGCCCAGGATCAATTCGAGATCGCTGAAGGCCTGGCGCTTCTGCGAGAGGTCGACCTTGGCCTTCAAGCCGGCGGCAGGCAGACGGCGGATCGCCTCGTCGACATCCTTCGACAGCCAGGCGGCAAAGCCGGAGGGTTGCGCCACGGCCAGCAGCAGCGAGCCGTTGAAGCCGAAATGACCCTCCAAATTGAGCACGAGCATGCCATCGGCTTCCAGCGTGGTGCGGCCGGGCAAGGTCGCGGCAAGCGATTTCACCGACCAGCCGCCATCGACCGGCTCGGCGGAAAGATGCACGTCGCGCACCGTGGTGTCGCCGGCCACCACCGCCGGCAGCTTGACCTCGACGGTGCCGGGGATAGTCGGCTTCGGCATGTCGAGCAGCGCCTGCTCAAACGCCGCGATGCGCTGGTCCAGCGTCAGGCCGGCGCCGGCCTCGGCGCCCACCGCCTCGTCGAACTGCACCTGCGCGCCATTGGCCTCGATGGCGAAACTCGGTTTCAGCCCGAGATCGACAGAAGCCTCGCCATCGGCGGTGTAGGGGTTGTCGAGCGGCCCGGTCTCGAAGCGGAATTCGTCGACGCCCAACTTCTGGTGGTCGAGCGAAAACTTGCCGTTCAGCCGAAAGCCCGGATCGGGCTTGCCGGCGGAAACCTTCACCGTCTCACCGTCGGTGCTGCGCAGCTCGGCGCTGTTCTTGTCCGCACCGGAGATTTTGAATTGGCCGGAATAGACGGCAGCGCCATTGACAATGCCAGCATTGCCGTCGGCTTCGATGACCAGCGGATAGGCGTCCGGATCGGCCTTCAGCCGCAGCCGCATCTGCCCGTTGCCTTCAGCCTTGCCGGTGGACGCGGTGACCGCGGTGCGCAACCCGTCCAGCCGCAGCGTGCCGTCCATGCGCCATGGCCCGGCCAGCGACTTGGCCGAGATGGTCGAATTGATCTCGGAAAACAAATGGCTGCGCCCGCCGGCGGCATGGCGCAGTTCGATCTGCCCTTCCGTCACCGTCAGCTTCTCGATCGAGATCTGATCGAGGTCGAAGGGCGAGGACGGCCGCATCGCCCAGTCGACCGTGCCATTGTTGGCGATGTCGATGGTCGCTTTCGGCCGCACCAGCCGCATGTCGAAGATCAGCACTTCGCCGCGCAGGAAGGGCGCCAGTTCCGCATCCATCGAAAACGTCTCGACGGTCATGGCCGGCTGGCCATTGGGGCCGCCGGCGACAGCGACGTTCGAGAAGGTCACCGAGGGGAACGGCAACAACCTTGCCGTGGCGTCGCCCTGCACGGTCACCTTGCGGCCGAGAATGGCGCTCGCCTCGCGCTCGAATTGGGCGCGGTAGCCGGTCCAGTCGACAAAATACGGCACCACCAGCGCCGCACATAGCACCAGCACGAACAGGCCACCAAAGATCACGAACAGGCGTGCGAGCATCAGCTCCGAATGGGTTGATTGAAATTCTGCCGCACTCTACCCGCATCCGCGTGTCGATAAAGAGGCAATTCATCCAGTGTTGCGCGATCCCGGATGATCTGAAACAAATCCTCGCAAAGCGGAGAATTCGGATGTCTGGGAAGAACTGGGATCGCGTGCCGATCGACGCGCAAAGCGTCGACGCTCCGCTGTCGCTTTCGGCGGTCTTTCTTGTCGTCACCGTCGCCGGCGAGCAGACCGCGCTCGCCAAGGTGGCCTCCGTGCTTGGTGGGCTCGACGATCTCGTCAAAACCGTCGGGTTCCGCGATCTTTCCGGGCGGCTTTCGTGCATTGCCGGCATCGGCCGCGATCTCTGGGATCGTCTTTCTCCAGATCGGCGGCCGCTGGAACTGAAACCGTTTGCGCCGATCAAGGGATCCGTTCATTCGGCGCCCTCGACCGCTGGCGATCTTCTCTTCCACATCCGCTCCGAACGCCCCGACATGTGCTTCGAGTTCGAGCGCATTCTGCTCGACAATCTCGGCGACGGCGTGAGCGTCGTCGACGAGGTTTCCGGCTTTCGCTATTTCGATGCGCGCGACCTGCTCGGCTTCATCGACGGCACGGCCAACCCGACCGGCCTCGATTTGCCCGCCTCTGCGCTCGTCGGCGATGAAGACGCCGACTTCGCTGGCGGCAGCTATGTCGTCGTCCAGAAATATCTGCACGACATGCAGGCCTGGGCGCGCATTCCGACGCCCGAGCAGGAAGCGATCATCGGCCGCACCAAGATCGACAACATCGAAATCGACGATGACGACGCGCCGCGCAAATCACACAAGTCGCTGGCCACCATCGAGGATGCCGATGGCAACGAGTACGACATATTGCGCGACAACATGCCGTTCGGCAGGCCCGGACAAAACGAGTTCGGGACCTACTTCATCGGCTATTCCAGATATCTTTGGGTCATCGAAAAAATGCTGCAGCGCATGTATATCGGCGACCCGCCGGGCGCCTACGACCGCCTGCTCGATTTCTCGACGCCGCAGACCGGCACAACGTTCTTCGCGCCAACCCGCCCCATGCTGCAGGCGCTTGTCGAGGGCGCGCAGGAGAAGGTTCCCGCCGCCCGGTAAAGAACGGCTGACGGCCTCTATCGGCGAAGATCAGCGTGCGTCGCGCTTCGCTTGTGCCACCTTGCCCGCCTTGCGCTGCCGGCCGAATTCCGCTGGCCGGACCAGCTTCGGCGCCCGCTTGCTAGCCACGGCGCGCATGCCCTTGTGAGCCGTCCGCGAATTGAGCGCGGGACCGTCCGCCGGCGCATTTTGCTTCATGGCCAGCACCTTGCGCGCATTCCCAACCAGCGAAACGCTGGCCGCCAGTTGCCGGCGCCGCTCGGCCTCGCCATTCAGCCGCCGCATCGCCATGGCTAGCACCGCCAGCTTTACCTGCGAACCGCCATCGGACTTTGAGGGCGAAGCACCTTTCGGCGCTCCCTTGCCCCGCATTTCGCGGCGGCGCCGATGCGCCTCGGTCTGCGCCTTGTCGCGCCGGTCCCGCAACAGCTTGACCAGACCGGCAACATCGGCGTCGGAAAGCTCCTGCACCGAAGGATGGTGCGATTTCTCCACCAGTTCCTGTTCGTCGGCGCTCAGCGCACGCGCCTCTTCCTTGCGTGAAATCGCCATGACACTTTTCCTCCGCTGGCACGCCTGTCTGTTTCAGGCCTCGCTGCTCGCCGAAGTCTCGGCCCGAAAATGGTGGCATGGTCAAGACGAGCCGCCTGCGGCCTTGCGCTGGAGGACTCGCCTAGTCCCCCGGCAAAATCTTGCCCGGGTTCATGATATCAAGCGGATCCAGGGCCTGCTTGATCGTGCGCATGATGTCGACGCCGTGGCCGAGTTCATGGCGCAGGAAGCCGATCTTTCCCTGGCCTATGCCGTGCTCGCCGGTGCAGGTGCCGTCCATGGCGATCGCCCGCATGTTGAGCCGCGAGACGAACTTTTCCGACAATGCGATCTCCTTGGGATCGTTGACATCCATCAGCACCAGCACGTGAAAATTGCCGTCGCCGGCGTGGCCGACGATCGGCGCGATCAGACCCATCTCCGCTATGTCGGCTTCGGTTTCCATGACGCATTCGGCAAAGCGCGAGATCGGCACGCAGACATCGGTCGACAGCCCCTTGGCGCCCGGCCGCAACGTCAGCGACGACCAGTAGGCGTCGTGCCTGGCCTTCCACAGTTTTGTGCGCTCCTCGGCGACGCTGGTCCACAGGAACGGCCCGCCGCCATTCTCTTCCGCGATCATGCCAAAGGTCTCGGCCTGTTCGGCAACGCCGGCATCGCTGCCGTGAAACTCGACGAACAGGCACGGGCTTTCGGGATAGTCGAGCTTCGAATAGTTCTTCATCGCCCGCATCTGCAACGCGTTGACCAGTTCGATGCGCGCCACGGGGATGCCCATCTGGATCGTCGCGATGACAGCATTGCAGGCCGCCTCGACGCTCGGAAACGGGCAGACGCCGCCGGAGATCGCCTGCGGGATGCCTTGCAGCTTCAAGGTCAGCGAGGTGATGATGCCGAGCGTGCCTTCCGAGCCGACCAGCAGCCGCGTCAGATCATAGCCGGCCGAACTCTTTTTCGCCCGCTTGCCGGTGGTCACCGTTTCGCCGTCGGCCATGACGGCGGTCAGTGACAGCACGTTCTCGCGCATCGTGCCGTAGCGCACGGCATTGGTGCCGGACGCCCGCGTCGCCGCCATGCCGCCGAGCGAGGCGTTGGCGCCCGGATCAATTGGGAAGAACAGGCCGGTGTCGCGCAGGTGCCGGTTCAGATCCTCGCGCGTCACACCAGGTTCGACCGTGCAGTCGAGATCCTGCGGATTGACCGCCAGGATGCGGTTCATGCGCGAGGTGTCGACCGATATGCCGCCGCCCGGTGCGTTGGTGTGACCCTCCAGCGAGGAGCCGACGCCAAAGGCGATCACCGGCACATGATGCGCGGCACAGGCGCGCACGATGTCCTGCACCTCCGCGGTCGTCTCCGGAAACGCGACGCCGTCAGGCGCCTGCGTCGGGATGTAGGTGGTGGTGTGGGCGTGCTGGGAGCGGATGGCCTGGCCGGTCTGGAATCGCTCGCCAAGCTGCTGCTTGAGGATGCCGAGCACCGCTGCGATGCCTTCCTCGTTGCGTTCGACCGGGTTGAGGTCGCTCAGAGCCATATTTTTCTATCCCAACTTTTCTGCAGGAGGTCTAAGCCACTTGCCGCATAGATGTCCATTCGGCTAGTCAAATGGTTGCCGTGACCTCGGGTCGGAAATGAAAAATTCGGTACTGGCAGGATACATACTTTTTTTCCTGGCGCTCTTGCCTGGATGGGCGGTGCATACAGCGGCCACCCAAAGTCGCGTCGGCTGGTTTGGTGCGGTCATCTTCTTTGGCTTCATAGGGCTATTCGCTGTGTTAAGCACTCGAGCATACCCGGGCACTGATCGAAAGCCCGGTCCTTTCGCTCGGCGTTATGGCGGATATCTTTGTGTCTTTATCTTTGCCACTTTCTTGTCCGGCGAGTCGCTTGCCATCGCGCTTACCTACGGCGAGCCCGATCAAGGCTTCATAGGCGAGATAGGTTCGATATTATCTGCCCTGGGATCATATCTTTTCCCCGTTGTTGCCAAATACGCGAATTCCATTCAACCGCCTCTTTCCGATAAATCGATCTTCAGAGCTCAATCCATAATAACTTGCTTTCTTTTTGCAGGTTTCATATCTTCTATTTCGATTTTTATATACTATGTCGCTATGCCAAAAAATGAGATAACCGAAAGACTCAATGCTGGCGGGCGCAAAAGACCAAATACTTTGACCGCTTTCGCTGGTGTTATTTTCGGCATTCTTACGAGTCTGAGCGCCTATTTTGGTATCGACGAATTTCAAACAAAAACTGAACACTGCTGGCTAAATGCTGCTTGCTATACCGCAGGTGATGATTTGACACTCTTCTGGGCTGCGGTTGGAAAAATAGTGATGATGTTTTTCTTCCCGCTGGGCGGTCTTGCGATGTTGGTTGCTCGTCGCACTCTGCCAGAAAATTAACAAGCCGGTCCGAGCGTTCGACCGGGTTGAGGTCGCTCAGAGCCATGAATTCCTCGGCGAATGGACCAGTGTCCACGCTTGTTATGCGATTATGGATGCGTAGTCTTACCCGCCACGCTCGGTCCAACAAGGAAGTTTCGATGCCCATCCCCACTCCCTTCGTCTCAAAACCCATGGACATCGAGAAGGACTGGATCGACTACAACGGCCATCTCAACATGGCCTATTACAACGTGCTGTTCGACCGCTGCTCGGACGATGCCTTCGAGGCAATGGGCATGGGACCGAACTATGCCAGGGATCGTCGCCTCACCATCTACACGGCCGAAGTCCATGTCTGCTACGTGCAGGAGCTGCACCTCGAGCATAAGGTCACGGTCTCATTCCAGCTCATCGACCACGACGACAAGCGGCTGCGGGCCTATCAGGAAATCCGCCATGTCGACGGCTGGCTGGCCGCGACGTCCGAATCGCTGTCGCTGCATGTCGACATGTCCGGGCCGAAGGTGGCGCCCTTCCCCGCCGATGTGCTGGCCAGGGTCGAAGCCATGCGCGCCGCCCATTCGGCACTGCCGATGCCGGAACGGGCCGGCCGCTCGATCGGCATCAAACGCAAATAGGGCGAAGCCGATACTTCTCGTTTCCGGCTTCAAAGCCACACCGGCAATCTAAAATCGCGGAACCCTCCCATCGGCCGGCGGCGACGCTTGAAGCGGCGCCGTGGCCACGTTAACCTTACCAAGGTTTTAACGGGAACAAGCCATTTGAGCCGTTGCGCGACTCAGCGGGTCGGTCGAAAACGATCCGCATCGAGGTAGCCACACGGGCGGCGCGGCGCCGGTTCGAGGAAAGTGCATGAAAACCGACATCAAGGTCGAGGTGGACAGGCTGGCCGCCGATCCGCGCATCACCGACTATGATTTCTGGCGCTCGCTCAAGAACGTCAACAACGAGATCTTCCACATCGCCAACAACAACGAGCCGATCCCGTTCGACATGATCCGCTGGCGCGCCATCCTGAAGCAGGCGCGCATGAAGCGCGGCCACGCATAGGTCTCTCCCTGTACGTCAAGCCTGGCGCCGCAACGCCGCCAGAGCCGAGCGCGCCACCACCGGCGACGACTGGATAATCGCCGTGTTGGTCATCGCGTAGGGGATGATGCGGTCGATCACCCGCTCAAGTTCAACCACCGAGCCGACATGCGCCAGCGCGACGAAACAATCCTCTCCGGTCACCCGGTCGCATTGCACGATCTCCGGCAGTTCGCGGATGATCTCGGCCACGACGGCCAGTTGCCCCGGCACCGGCCGGATGCGCAGCCATGCCGACAGCGGCAGGCCGAGTGCCGCCGGGTTGATCCTGACCGAATAGGCCTCGATGACGCCACTTTCCTGCAGCCGCTTGATGCGCTCTGCCACGCTCGGCGCCGACAGGCCAACCGAGCGTGCCAGCTCCGCCGTGCTGGTGCGCGCGTCCTTCTCCAGCAGACGCAGGATCTTCATGTCCGCGACATCGAGGTCGGCACTTTCAGTTCGAAGGCGCTTCATAGGAAATTCCTTGCTTCCGAGGGAGATCTCGCCAGACCAGCCCATCATCACTCATATAAACCGGCAAATATGCCTGCGATACTGATCCGATGGATGATCAAACGCAAGCTCTTACAGCAGACCCTGCCCCTGCCAACTCCACCGTCGGCAGGCTGACGGAAAAATTGCCGCCGCATGTCTGGTTCGGCGTCAGCGCCGTCTTCCACTATCTCGGGCCGGCATTCGCCGTCCTGCTTTTCCCGCATGTCGGCGTGCTCGGCATGGCGTGGCTGCGCATCGCCACGGCAGCACTCATCTTCGCACCCCTGACCCGCCCATGGCGAACCTTCGCCCGCGCCGATCGCTCGACAAGGCTGCTTTTGCTGGCCTTCGGGGCCTGTCTGGCGGTGATGAACTGTTCGTTCTACCTGGCGCTCGACCGCCTGCCGATCTCGCTGGTGGCGGCGATCGAATTCGTCGGCACCATCGGCGTCGCGGCGATCGGCCTCAGGAGCCCGCGCAATCTCGCCGCCCTTGCCGTTGCCGTGACCGGCACCTTGCTGCTCATCGACGTCAAGTGGTCCGATGATCGCATCGGGTTGTTCTGGGCCTTCCTCAACGGCGCGCTGTTTGTCGGCTACATCGTGCTCGGCCACCGCGTCGCCGCTTCGGGCGCAGGCAGCGGCATTGCCGGCCTGGGTGCCGCCATGGCGATCGCTTTCGTGGTCGTGCTGCCGATCGGCTTCACCGATGCGCTGCCGGCCTTTTTCTCGCCGCCGCTGCTGCTCGCCGCCATCGGCGTCGGCATCTGCTCGTCGGTTATCCCCTACATCTGCGACCAGCTCGCCATGTCGCGGCTGCCACGCGCGAGCTTCGCGCTGATGCTGTCGCTGCTGCCCGTCACCGCGACGCTGATCGGCGTCGTCGTGCTGCGCCAGATTCCAAGCTTTACCGATTGCCTCGGCATTGCGCTTGTGGCCGCCGGCGTCGCCTTCCACAAGCCGGCGAACACGGATTAGACGGACGCCCCTATGCCAGTTTCTGCTTGAGGAAGGCGATCGTTCTGCCCCAGGCCAGGTCGGCCGCCTTCTTGTCGTAGCGCGCTGCCGACGTGTCGTTGTTGAAGGCATGGTTGGCGCCTTCATAGACATAGACCGTGTATTCGACATGCGCCGCGTCGAGTTCCTTCTTGAAGGCGTCGATGCCGGCATTGATGCGCTCGTCCAGTCCGCCATAGTGCAGCAGCAAGGCCGCCTTGATCTTGGACATATCGGCGGCCTTCGGCTGCATGCCGTAATAGGCAACGCCGGCACTGAGATCGGGCGCGTTGACGGCCAGCATATTGACCGTGCCGCCACCCCAGCAGAAGCCGATGGCGCCGACCTTGCCGTTGCCGTCCTTGTCGCTCTTGAGGAAAGCGACGGTCGCAACACCGTCGGCGATGGTCTGCGCCGGATCGAGCTTGGCGAACATGTCGCGCGCCTTGTCTTCATCGGTTGGCGTTCCGCCGAGCGGCGACAGAAAATCCGGCGCCAGCGCCACGAACCCCTCCAGCGCCACGCGTCGCGTCACATCGCGGATATGCGGGTTGAGCCCCCTGTTCTCATGCACGACGATCACCGCGCCGAGCTTGCCCGCCTTGTCCACCGGCTTGACCAGATAGCCCTTCATTTCGCCGCTGCCGCCGGGATAGCTGATGTCCTCGCCCTTCACCCGCGGATCGTTGTCGGCGACAACAGCCGCTTGCGCCGAATTTGCCGCCAGAAGCGGCGCGATCGCGGCCGCCGCCGCACCCGATCCGGCAAGCCGGGTCAACTGCTCCATGAACCGGCGGCGATCGAGCGTCAGATGCGTATATTCGTCATAGGCATCGATCATCGCCTGGGTGATGGCGGGTTTGGCGTCGGGTTTCGTCATGGAAGAGTTCCTCTGCTTCGGGCTTCAATTCCCCAGCTACATAGGGACCAAGCCGGCATGATCCAGTCGACCACTCATCGCGGCCGTCGATCGCTTCAGGGTATGCAGCCAGCCGCGGCCGGGCAGTAAAGCCGGTGCCATGCGCGGCCGTGTCATCACTTTTTGGTCATTGGCGACAAATCCTGCTGGCGCTGCCACAATCGTGAGGGAAGGTGGCTATCGACGGTATCTTGACCGCGTGCCTACACGTCAAACCCAGAAGGAAGCGATGACCATGACCATGCCTTCCCCGATCCTCGCCAGCGCGCTCGTCCTTGCGGCGGCCGTCGCTTTGGCCCTGTGCTCGATGGTTCTGAACGCAGGCAGACGATCGTTGATCAGGGTCCGCGCTGAGCGGAACCGCAACACGAAAAACCAGGGTTGAGGTGACGCTATGAACGTCCAGGACATCGTCAACACCGTTTCGCAGAAGGCCGGCCTCGACCAGGCGACGACGGAGAAAGTCGTCGGCACCATTTTCTCGGTGCTCGAACACGAGGCGGAAGGCACAAGCGCCTCGGCGTTCTTCGCCAAGATCCCCGGCGCCGACGACCTCGCCCATCAATATGACGTCATGGCCGCCGCTCCGGCCGGCGGTGGCGGTTTTCTGTCGTCGTTGCAGGGCGCGCTTGGCGGCGTTCTCGGCGAGAAGGTCGGCGCGCTGATCAACGGCATCGCCGCGCTCAAAGCATCCGGGCTCGATATGGCGCAAATCCAGAAGGCCGGCGCGACGCTGATCCAGCAGGCCGAAGCCGCCGCCGGCCCCGACCTGACCAACAAGGTGCTCGGCTCGGTGCCCAGCCTGAAGGGTCATCTGGGGATCGGCTGATCGAGAACGGGCCGATCGGAAGATTTGCCGCCCCTCATCGCCCAGTCGGGCACTTTTCCCCGTCACTATACGGGGAATAGATACCGGCACAGACGAGGGGCGGCGCGACCTCTGAAAGATCGCGTTACCCCTTCGGCAGCGCGTAGGCCATCACATAGTCCCCAGGCTTGGTGCCGACCGAACCGTGGCCGCCGGCGACGATGACCACGAACTGGCGGCCGTCGGCGACCGTATAGGTCATCGGCGTCGATTGCCCGCCGGCCGGCAGCCGCGCCTGCCACAGCTGCTTGCCCGATGTCAGGTCGTAGGCGCGCAGGTAGTCGTCGACTGCGGCCCCCAGGAAGGCGACGCCGCCAGCGGTGATCATCGGCCCGCCGATGCCGGGCACGCCGACCTTCAGCGGCAGCGGCAGCGGCGTCATGTCGTAGACGGTGCCGTTGCGGTGCTTGTAGGCGATCTTGCCGGTCCTGAGATCGGCGCCGGCGACATAGCCCCAGGGCGGCGCCTGGCAAGGAATGCCGAGCGGCGACAGGAACGGCCCCATCACCACCGCATAGGGCGCGCCCTCGTTGCGGTTCAGCCCCTGCTCGCTGCCGCGCCCTTCGTCCGGCGGCGGCACCTGATCGCGCGGGATCAACTGCGACTTGAACGCCAGATAGGTCGGCATGCCGAACAGCACCTGCCGGACCGGATCGACGGCGACGCCGCCCCAGTTGAAGGTGCCGAAGTTGCCGGGGTAGATCAGCGACCCCTGGACGGAAGGCGGCGTATAGCGACCCTCATAGCGCAGGCCCTGGAATTCGATCCGGCAGGCCAACTGGTCGAACATGGTTAGGCCCCACATGTCGGCGCCGGTCAGCGGCTTCGGCATGAAGGTGAGATCGGAGACCGGCTGCGTCGGTGATGTGTGGTCGCCTTCGATCGCGCCGCCGGGCGCCGGCACTTCGTTGACCGCAATGACCGGCTCGCCGGTGCGGCGGTCGAGCACATAGAGGTCGCCCTGCTTGGTCGGTCCGACCAGCGCCGGCACCACCGTGCCGTCGGGTTTGGTGATGTCGATCAGGCTCGGCTGTGCCGGTACGTCCATGTCCCAGAGATCGTGGTGCACGGTCTGCCGCACCCATCGCACCTGACCGGTGTTGAGGTCGAGCGCGGTGATCGACGACGAGAACTTCTCGACATTGGCACTGCGCCCGGCGCCGAGCTGGTCCGGCGTCTGGTTGCCGAGCGGCACGTAGAGCAGGCCGAGCTTCTCGTCGGCGCTCGGCGTCGACCACATGTTGGGCGAGTTGGCGGTATAGGTCTGGCCGGCCGGCAGCGGCGTCGTCTGGTCCGGATTGCCGGAATCCCAGTTCCACACCAGCGCGCCGGTGGCAGCGTCGTAGGCGCGGATGACACCGGACGGCTCCTGCGTCGAATAATTGTCGTTGACCGCGCCGCCGACAATGATCTTGCCGCCTGATATCAGCGGGGCCGAGGTCGAGTAGTAATAGCCCGACTTCGGATAGGGCATGTTGGTCAGAAGGTTCAGCGTGCCGCCCTCGGCGAAAGCCGGGCAGACCTGCCCGTTGGCGGCGTCGAGCGCGATCAGCCGCGCGTCCGAGGTCGGCAGGTAGACGCGGGTCGCACAGGGCTGCCCGGCGGCGCCGGCGGCATCGGCATAATAGGCCACGCCGCGGCAGGTCTGGTGCTGGCGGTCCTTGTCGAGCTTGACCTTGGGATCGAAGCGCCATTTCTCCTTGCCGCTCGCGGCATCGATGGCGATGGCGAAATTGTGCGGCGTGCAGATGTAGAGCGTGTCGCCGATCTTCAGCGGCGTCACCTGATAGGTGGTCTCGCCGACATCGTCCGGACCCTTCACGTCGCCGGTCTGGTAGGTCCACGCCGGCTGCAGCTTGGCGACATTGTCAGGCGTGATCTGGTCGAGCGGCGAATAGCGCTGGCCGAACTGCGTGCGGCCGTAATAGTGCCACTCGCCGGCCGGCACATCATTGCCGAGATTGGCGTTGGCGACCACCTTGTCGGTGCCGAGTTCACCGGCAATGTCCTTCGGGTCCGATGTCATCGAATAACCGGCGACGGCCAGCGAGGCCAGCACGGCAAGGATCAGCGGTGCGCGCCCGTCAGGGCCGGCAAGACCCCGCCTCGCCCACGGCGTCAGCAGCCACAAAGCGAGAAGCACGATGATGCCGCCGCGCGGTCCAAGTTCCCACCAGTCGAAGCCGGTTTCCCAGACCGCCCAGGCCAACGTGCCGAGCACGATCACCGCGTAGAGCCACAGTGCGGTGGACCGGCGCCGGTAGAGCAGCCAGGCGGCGATCAGGAAGGCAAGGCCGGCAACGACATAGTACCAGCTGCCGCCCAGCATCGCCAGGCGGATGCCGCCGCCGCCGAGTGCCAGGCCGATGAGGAAAAGAATGAGGGATGTGATGGTGACAGCCAAGATGATACTCCTTCGACTGTTGCGCTTCGCGGCGCGGCCATGGCAACCCGGCATTGCGTCGCTGCCCGAAGCACAACTTTCTCCTGACGGTCCCGCCTGTCAAGCACGGGCCTCAAGCGCAGGCGGTAATGGTCCATCGCAATTGGAATAACATCGACCGCAGTGGGAGCGCGGGGCAGCAATCGGGCACTTTAGCGGAACAAAACGTAGACAGTTCTGGTCTTTCCCCACCGAATCACTACATTCGGGGCAATGTCCGGCTTTTCCGAAGACATGCCCTTTTTCGACGAACCCAATGCGCGGCCCACGGCCCCGTCGGGCATCGCCGCGCGCGCCATGGCTGCCCGCAGCGGCCACAACAACGCGCCCGACTATCTCAAGGGGCTGAACCCCGAGCAACGGCTGGCGGTGGAAACCACCGAAGGCCCGGTTCTGGTGCTGGCCGGAGCCGGCACCGGCAAGACCCGCGTGCTCACCACGCGCATCGCTCACATCCTCGCCACCGGCAAGGCGTTCCCGTCGCAGATCCTCGCGGTGACCTTTACCAACAAGGCCGCGCGCGAGATGAAGATCCGCATCGGCGTGCTGATCGGCGAAGGCAATGTCGAGGGCATGCCATGGCTCGGCACCTTCCACTCGATTGGAGTGAAGCTGCTTCGCCGCCATGCTGAACTCGCCGGTTTGCGCTCCGATTTCACCATCCTCGACACCGACGACGTCGTGCGGCTGATCAAGCAGCTGATCCAGGCCGAAGGTCTGGACGACAAGCGCTGGCCGGCCAAGCAGTTCGCCCAGATGATCGACGGCTGGAAGAACAAGGGGCAAGGCCCGGCCGACATCGCCGAGGGCGATGCGCGCGCCTTCGCCAACGGCAAGGGCCGCGAGCTCTACAAGGCCTATCAGGAGCGGCTGAAGACGCTGAACGCATGCGATTTCGGCGACCTGCTCTGCCACCCGATCCGCATCTTCCGCGCCAATCCGGACGTGCTCAAGGAATACCATAAGCGCTTCAAATACATCCTCGTCGACGAGTACCAGGACACCAACACCGCCCAGTACATGTGGCTGCGGCTCCTGGCGCAAAGGCCGGATGCCGGGCGCAAGCCTTCGGCGACTAATCTCCAATCGGCCGAAGGCCGCAAGGACGACCGTCCGTCCGAGCCGTTGCGAGGCCCCCGCGGAGGGCCCGCGCCGGCAGGCGCGGAACAGCCCGTGAGCGTGAATATATGCTGCGTCGGCGATGACGACCAATCCATCTATGGCTGGCGCGGCGCCGAGGTCGACAACATCCTGCGCTTCGACAAGGATTTTCCCGGCGCCACCATCATCCGGCTGGAGCGCAACTACCGCTCGACCGCGCACATACTGGGGGCCGCCTCCCACCTCATAGCCCACAATGAGGGCCGCTTCGGCAAGACGCTGTTCACCGACCGCAACGAGCCGGAGGACGGCAAGGTGCATGTCCACGCCGCCTGGGATTCCGAGGAAGAAGCGCGCGCCGTCGGCGAGACCATCGAGACCTACCAGCGGCAAAAGCACAATCTCAACGACATGGCGATCCTGGTCCGCGCGTCCTTCCAGATGCGCGAATTCGAGGATCGTTTCGTCACGCTCGGTCTCAACTACCGCGTCATCGGCGGCCCGCGTTTCTACGAGCGCATGGAGATCCGCGATGCGCTGGCCTTCTTCCGCGTGGTGGCGCAAGGCGCCGACGACCTCGCCTTCGAGCGCATCGTCAATGTGCCCAAGCGCGGCCTTGGTGAAGCCACCATCCGCCAGATCCACGACACGGCCCGCGCGCTGCGCATCCCAATGCTGGAAGCCGCCGCCAAGCTCGCCGAAAGCGACGAGTTGAAGCCGAAGCCGCGCGCCGCCTTGCGCGAAGTCGCGGCCAATTTCGAACGCTGGCAGAAGGCGCTGGAAACCACGCCGCACACCGAACTCGCCGAGACCATTCTCGAAGAGAGCGGCTACACCGACATGTGGAAGAACGACCGCTCGGTTGAAGCCCCCGGCCGGCTGGAGAACCTGAAAGAGCTGATCCGCTCGATGGAGGAGTATGAATCGCTGCGCTCCTTCCTCGAGCATGTCGCACTGGTCATGGACGCTGAGCAGAACGCCGGGCTCGACGCCGTCTCGATCATGACGCTGCATTCGGCCAAGGGCCTCGAATTCGAGACCGTCTTCCTGCCCGGCTGGGAAGAAGGTCTGTTCCCGCACCAGCGAGCGCTGGACGAAGGCGGCCGCTCCGGGCTGGAGGAAGAGCGCCGGCTTGCCTATGTCGGCCTGACTCGCGCCAAGAAGAACCTGCATCTGTGGTTCGTCTCCAACCGCCGCATCCACGGCCTGTGGCAGTCGACCATCCCGTCGCGCTTTCTCGACGAACTGCCGGAAGCCCATGTCGAGGTCGCCGAAAGCGGCAACTCCTATGGCGGCTACGGCAACTCCTACGGCGGCGGTTCTTTTGCCTCCGGCCGCGGCGGCCAGGGCGCAGGACGGCAGAACCCCTATGGCGCCTCGCGCTTCGACAATGTCGGCGCCGACACCGAAAAATCCGGCGCCTTCTCCAACACCTATGCGACGCCGGGCTGGCAGCGCGCGCAGGCCAACCGCACCGAAGCCACCGACCGCAACTGGGGCTCGCGCTCCGGCCACCAGGTCGAGCGCATCGGCTATGGCGAGACCGATTCCGGCTACGGCGCCGGCCGCACCTCGGTCAAAGGCCGCACCATCGACGGCGAACTGGTCGCCAAATCCGTGGCCGACACGCCATCGCCCTTCAATGTCGGCGACCGCGTCTTCCACCAGAAATTCGGCAACGGCAACATTTCCGCGATCGAAGGCAACAAGCTGACCATCGACTTCGACAAGGCCGGCCAGAAGCGCGTGCTGGACGGGTTCGTCGCGGCGGTGTGAGCGCCCGCTTGCCCTACAAGCGACCATTCTCTGGCGGAAGCCCCACCTTCGTCATCCACGGGCGGAGCAGGAGCGTAGCGACGCGGCGCAGACCCGAGGATCCATGCCGGGACTCAAACGCGTCACCACGGTGCAGAATTCTGCTCCGCTGCATTCCTGGGCGAAGGTCGCGGCATGGATCCTCGGGTCTTCGCGACGGAGCTGCGCTCCTGCTTCGCCCGTGGATGACGAAGTGATTGATGTGTCCGCCAATCGTCAAGGCATGCGGTTCGCCAACGAAACAGCCCTCACCGATACCTTGCCTGGTTCCACTTATGCCCGAGCAGCGACAGGATGATGATCAGGCCGTTGAAGAACTGGACGTAGAAACCGCTGAGGCCCGCCGCGACGACGCCGGTCTGGATGAACGACACGGTGACGGCGCCGATGGCGCCGCCGACCACGGTGCCGATGCCGCCCCAGGTCGGCGTGCCGCCGACGAACACCGAGGCCAGCACCGGCAAGAGATAGCCATCGCCGGCGGTCGGCCACCAGGTGAAGTTGATCATCACCGAGAAGGTGCCGGCGAGCGCCGCACCGATGCCGACGAAGACGAACACTTTCACCCGCACGCGCTTGACGTCGATGCCCATTTGCTGGGCGCTGTCGGGATTGTCGCCCACCACCCTCACCTGCGCGCCGAAGCGATGCCTGTTATAGAGCATCGCCGACAGTACGACGAAGCCGATGGCCCAGAAGATCTGCACCGGAATGCCCAGGAGCTGGCTTGAGAAGATCGTGTAGGCCCAGCTGTCGCTGAGGCTGGTCAGCGCCATCGACTTGCCTTCGTTGATGATCTGGATCAGGCCGCGCAGCAGGAAATTCATGCCGAGCGTGGCGATCAGCGATGACAGTCCGCCATAGACGACCAGCGAGCCTACCAGGAAGCCGAGCAGCATGCCGGTGACGAGCGCCGCGGCGATGCCGAGAAACGGATCGTAGCCGGCCTGCACGACCAGCGCGAAGACCCATGAGGCAAAACCCATCGTCGCCGGAAACGACAGGTCGATCTCGCCGCAGGTGACGACGAACACCAGCGGCACCACCACGAACAGCGCCACCGGCAGCGTCGTCAGCACCGAGCGGTAGAGATACCAGGTGGTGAAGACGGTCGGGTTCGCGATCATGAACACCGCCATCATGACGATGAACACGGCGAGCGTGCCGAGCGCGGCACGGTTGTCGAGGATGAAGCCGCGCATCCAGTGATCGGATGGGTGTTTCCACTCTTTCTGGGCACTGGGGCGAGGAATGCCGGCGGACGGCTCGTGCAGATCGGGCTCCATGGTCTTGCTCATCGTGCTCTCTGCTCCGCGTCGCCGGCATCGTGCAGCCCGGCCAATCCGCCGGGATGCGCGACCTCTTCCATGAAGTTGATGAGATCTTCGGCCGACTTGACCTCGCTGCGGTCGGTCGTCAGTGCGACCTTGCCGCGGTCGAGCACGACGAAGCGGTCGGCGATGTCGAAGACATGATGGATGTTGTGGCCGATGAACAGGATCGAGCGGCCGCTCGCCCGCACCTGGCGCACGAAATGGAACACCTTGGCGGTTTCGGTCAGCGACAAGGCCGTCGTCGGTTCGTCGAGGACGATCAACTCCGCCTGCTTGTAGATGGCGCGGGCGATCGCCACGCCCTGGCGCTCGCCGCCGGACAGCTGGCCGACGATCGACTGCGGCGTGAACACTTTCGAGGTGAAGCCGATCTCGCGCATCAAACGGCTCGCCTCCTCGATCTCCTTGTTGACCCTGAGAAAGCCCATGAAGCCGGTCAGCTCGCGGCCCATGAAGATGTTGCGAACGATGGTCTGCTGCACGGCCAGCGCCCGGTCCTGGAACACCGTCTCGATGCCGGCCTCGCGGGAACGCGCGGCGCTCCATGCGGTGACCGGCTTGCCGCGCACGAGGATTTCGCCGCTGGTCGGCTTGACCACGCCGGACAGGATCTTGATCAGTGTCGACTTGCCGGCGCCATTGTCGCCGAGCAGGCCGACGACCTCGCCGCGGTCGACGCTGAGATTGACCCCGCCCAGTGCATAGACCTGGCCATAGGATTTGCTGATGTCGCGCAGTTCGATGAGGCGTTCTGCCATCGGATCCTCGCTTTGATTGTCTCGTGCCGGCTTCGTCGCCAGCGGTCCCGCCGGCCGGGGCCTGAGATCCCGGCCGGCGGCTTGGGAGGTCAGCGCAGCGCCTGCTTGGCGAGCTCAGCGACGATCTCGTAATTTTCGGGCGTGACGAAGCCGGCGCCGGTGTCGACATTCATCGGCGCCAGCCCCAGCACCACCTGCTGGCAGAGGCTGAGGATCGGCAGGTAGCCCTGCAGGAACGGCTGCTGGTCGGCGGTCAATTGCACCCAGCCGCCCTTGAAGCCCTCGACGATCTGCGGGCTGGTGTCGAAGCCGAAGTTGAAGATCTCGCCCGCCTTGCGTCCGGCCGCCTGCATGTAGGTCGAGACATTGCCGAGCATCTGCCCGCCGGGATAGCCGACCGCCTTGACGTCGGGATTGTTGAGCAGCGCCGCGGTGATCACCGGAATGGCCAGATTGGGATCGGACGCCCATTCGCCGCTCGGCGGTGAGGACAACTGGATGACCTCGACGCCGGCTTCCTTGAGCGCTGCCACCGTGCCGCGCTCGCGCGCGCCGCGACTTTCGTTTTCGAACGGGCCGATCATGATCGCCTTGTCACCGGCCTTCAGCTTGCCCAGCTTGAACGCCTCGGCGCCGAGCGCGCGGCCCTGCTGTTCCTGCTGGGCGCCGATATAGCCGCCGCCGAATGCCGCCATCACCTTCGGCACCGGCACGTTCTGATACATCATCTTGATGCCGTCCTTGTGCGCCTGTTCGGCGAGCGGCATGATCGACGCGTCGCCCGGATGGCCCATCATGGCGATGCCGTTGGGCTTGACCGCGACGGCCTCGCGCAGTTGCTGCACCATCTTTTCGATGTCCCACTGGGAGAAGATGTAGTCGACCTTCGGCCCGAGATCGGCCTCTGCCTGCTTGGCGCCATTGTAGACGATGGTGCCGAAAGCGTCGCCCTCGGCGCCGCCGACGAAGAAGCGGATGTGGACGTCCTTGCACCATTTGGCGTCGAGCGCCTGCGCAGGCAAGGTGGAGATCGCGGCGGCAAGCACCGTGGCGGCGGCCACGACGGTCGAGCGCAGAACTGTCCTTCTCATCGTCATGCTCATGCACTTATCCTCCCTTTTTGTCCTCGCAAGCGAGGGGTTTCGACATTCGCTTCGTCAATGTGCGTTGCAGACATCCCGGCCGGCTCCTCCCGCCGGCCGATCCTCACATCGGGTTCGGCAGGTAGCTGGCCCCTCCCCGGCATTGCTTGAGATATTCCAGCGCCCGCACCTGGCCGGTGATCTCGAGGTCGCCGCGATAGACCGGGTCGTGCCAGCCTTCGATGTCGATGGCGCCCTTGTAGCCGGCCAGTCGCAATTCGCTGATCACCCGCGTCCAGTCGCTGTCGCCGAAACCGGGCGTGCGCATCTGCACGAAGGGCAGTCGGCCGAACACGCCATGCTCGCGGATCACGTCCCAACGCACCGTCGCGTCCTTGCCGTGGACGTGGAAGATGCGCGGCGCCCATTTGCGGATCTGCGGCATCGGGTCGATCAGATAGACGAGCTGGTGGCAGGGCTCCCATTCCAGTCCGAGATTGTCGTCGGGCACTTCGTTGAACATCAGCTCCCAGGCGTCCGGATTGTGGGCAATGTTCCAGTCGCCGGCGGCCCAGTTGCCGTCCATGGCGCAGTTCTCGAACGCGATGCGCACGCCCTTGTCGGCGGCACGCCTGGCCAACGGTCCCCAGACCTCCTTGAAGCGCGGCAGGCTGTCCGTCAGCTTCTTGCCGCGCAGGCGGCCGGTGAAGCCGCTGACCATCGAGGTGCCGAACAGATGCGCATTGTCGATCACCGTCTCCCAGGCCTTGAGCACGCCGCGGTCGACCTCGCCGTCTTCCAGCGGATTGCCGAACACGCCCAGCGAGGACACGGTGACGTCGGCATCGCCGATCGCCTCGCGGATCTGGCCGGCGAGAAGCGGCAGGTCCTTGCCGCCAAGCGTCTGCCAGAAGAAGGGTTGGATGCTCTCGAAGCCGAGCGGCAGGATCTGTTTGACGTAAGCCGCCGGGTCGTCGAGATTGGCCCGCACCATGGTGCCGATCCGGATGTCGAGAAGCGGGTTCGGCGTCATTGTGCGTCCTCTGCGATCGCCACGCGGCGGCCGGTATCGGCGCTTTCGATGGCGCCAAAAACCATGGCCAGGCTCTTGATGTTGTCGGCGCCGCGCGTTTCCGGCTCGGTGCCGGTCTCGATGGCGTGCACGAAATCCTGGAGAATGCCGAGATGGCCGCCGACGCGATCGGACGCATCAAGCGGCGGCACCGTGATCGGCTGGGTTTTGTCGAACATTCCGTCGCGGCCCGGCATCACTGCTTCTGCCCTCAGCTCGTCATGACCGTCCCAGATGAGGCTGCCGCGCTCGGCGACGATGCGCCAGCTGCCTTCCCAGCTGGTGCGGAAGCCGGCGGCGCACCAGCTGCCGGCATAGGTGAAGACCTTGCCGCGGCCGAGATCGAAGACGGCGCTGGCCGACGATCCCTGCCGGTACCAGGAATTGGCCGGCTCCCATTCCTGGCAATGGACATTGGCCGGCTCGCCGGCGACCATGTAGCGGGCGGCGTCGAAGGTGTGGATCGCCATGTCGAGCAGCAGCACATGCGCCATCTCCTCGCGAAAGCCGCCGAAATGCGGCGCGACGAAGAAGTCGGCGTGGATGCTGGTCGGCGTACCAATGGCGCCGGAATCCAGGAATCTGCGGATGCGCCTGACATTGGCGACATAGCGGCGGTTCTGCACGACGGCGTGAATGCGCCCGGCGCGGCGCGCGGCCTCGACGATGGCGCGCGCATTTTCCGGACTGTCGGCGAGCGGCTTTTCCGTCAGCAGATGGCAATTGTGGGCAAAAGCGGAAAAAGCGACTTCGCGCCGGGCGGCTGGAACCACCACGTCGAACACCGCTTGCGGTTTGGTCTGGTCGAGCACGGCGTCGAGATTGCTGCCGATGACAGCATTGGTGAGGTCGTATTCGCGCGCCCTCGCCCGTGCCCTGTCGGCATCGAGATCCACGAGGCCGACAAGGGTGAGCCCGTGGATCTGCCTGATGGCATCGAGCCAGGCCTTGCTCATCGCTCCGCAGCCGACCAGGACGACATCGATCATCCAGCGCTCCTCCTCCGCTCGGTCCCTCCAGGCCGATCGTCACGGCATCTACGGCAGGACCGTAAACGTTTTTCCGTAAACGTTTACGAGAACACACCCGGAGGCGTAGAATGTCAATTGGCCCTTGGCGAAATTCGTCTTGCCGCCTTGGCCTGAGCGGCTACCGGTGCTAGCCAAGCAAGGGGGAGAACAGTCTCTTGGCGTCCAGCATTCACGACCTTGCCCGTCACTTGAACATATCGATCGGCACGGTGTCGCGAGCGCTGAACGGCCGCGCCGATGTAAATGCCGACACGCGCCAGCGCGTGCTCGAGGCGGCCAGGACGCTCAACTATTCGCCGAACCAGTCCGGCCGCAGCCTGAGGCAAGGCGCCACCCATTCGATCGCGTTCATGCTGCAGCCGCATCCCGGTGACCAGCAATATGGCGAGCCGTTCTTCATTCCATTCCTGATCGGGCTGCAGGCCAGGCTTGCCGAAAGCGGGCTCGACCTGACCGTGGTCATGGGGGCGCCGGGCGACTACCAGCAGGAGCGCCTGCGCCGTGTCGTCGAAACGCGCCGCGCCGACGCGGTGCTGCTGGCCTGGACGCGGCGCGAGGACGAGCGCATCGACTATCTCACGCAAGCCGGCTTTCCCTTCGCCACGCTCGGCCGCAGTCGCTCCGGGGCCAAGTCCTATCCTTCCCTCGACCTCGATTTCGAGAAGGCCGGCGCCGACGCCGTCGACCGCCTGGTGGCGCGCGGCCACCGCCGCATCGCCGCCGTCCGTCCGTCGCTCGACCTCAACTTCGGCTATTTGTTCCTGGCCGGCTACCGCAAGGCCCTGAAGCGGCACGGCATCGAGATCGACCCCGAGCTGATCGCCTCCGGCTTCATCAACGAGGCCGGCGGCTACGAGGTGACGCCTCAGGTGATGCGCTCCAAGGCCCCGCCGACCGCCATCATCTTCAACAATGATGCAATGGCGCTGGGCGGCTGCAAGGCGCTGGCCGAGATGGGCATCAGGCCGGGTCAAGACATGGCGGTGACCGTCATCGTCGACACGCCGCTCTGCCGCTATTTTTCCCCGGCGCTGACCGCCTTCCGCCCGGCGCTGGAGCCAATGGGACAACGCCTCGCCGAAATGCTGCTGGCGTCGCTTCCCGCCTTCGCCGGCCCGGAGGGGCCGCGGATCATCCGCGAGGTCTGGCCGCTGGAGCTGGTCGCACGCGACAGCGATTGATGGTGGCAGCAGGACCGCCGATGTCGTCCTCCCCTCAAACAGCACATCGGTGCCGCAGTGCACCGGCCGCAACCTTGAATGCGCGGGAGGCGCTGTAGGCTCCGGATCGCGCCACAACCAGGGCGATCAGCGAGAGCGGCCTTAAGACACCGGCGCCGCTCCGCCCTCTGCCGTGCGCCGCGCGATAAACTCATCCAGCACGCCGGCGGTGGCGGCAGCCGTTGCCGGCGGCGCGAAATCGGCAAGCACCCGCCTCCAGACACCGGTGGCGCGCTCGCTCGCCGTCTTCGAGCCGCTCTGCGTCCAGTTGCCGAAATTCGACCAGTCGGCCACCAGCGGTTCGTAGAAGGCGGTGCGGTAGCGCGCCATGGTGTGGCCGGCCGAGAAGAAGTGGCCGCCCGGCTGCACCTCGGCGATCGCCTCGAAGCCGATCGTATCGGTGTCGCCGGGCGTCGCGGCACAAAGTTCAGCCACCGTCTGCAGCGCCTCGATGTCGGTGATCAGCTTCTCGAAGGAGACACTGAGGCCGCCCTCCAGCCAGCCGGCGGCATGGATGCACATCGTCGCCCCAGCCAGCACCGAACCCCACAGCGCGAACTGCGTTTCGTGCGCGGCCTGCGCATCCGAGATGTTTGCGGCACTGCCGCCGCCGGACCGCCACGGCAGCCCGGTGAAGCGCGCCAGCTGACCGGCGCCCAGCGTCGCCTTGACATGCTCGGGCGTACCGAAGGCTGGCGCGCCGGATTTCATGTCGACATTGGAGGAGAACGAGCCATAGACGACCGGCGCACCCGGCCGCACGATCTGCGCCAGCGTCAGCCCGGCCAGCGCTTCGGCGTGCTGCAGCGTCAACGCGCCGGCCACCGTGATCGGCGCCATGGCGCCTGCCAGGCAGAACGGCGTGATGACGGAGATTTGGCCCGCGCGGGCGAAATCGATGATGCCTTGCGCCATCGGGATGTCGAGCTGGCGCGGCGAGTTGGTGTTGATGACGGTGTAGCAATATGCATTTGCCAGAAACTCGTCCTGCGACAGGCCGCGCGCCAGACGAAGCATCTCGAACCCGTCCTCGACTTGCGGCGTGCCGCGCGCGAAGACGAACGGGAGCTTGTCCGACAGCGTCAGCTGCGCGCGGTTGACGGCATAGTGCCGAAAGCGGTTGTCGACATCCTGCGGTTCGATGCAGGGCCCCAGCATATGCAGCACGTCGAAATGCTGCACCAGCCGCATGAGATCCTCGAAATCCGCCAGTGTTCCCGGCCGCCGGCCGCGCTCGAGATCGGTGACGTTCGGCGCCCCGCACCCGGCCAGGAAGGTCATCGAGCCGAGCTCCAGCATCAGATCGCGGGCGCGCGAACCGGCATGAGCGTGGATCGATCTCGGCGCCGAGGCGAGTGCCGCCGTCACCATGTCGCGCCCGATGCGCACCATGTCGGTGTCCGGATCGACCAGGGCGCCGGCGCTGGCGAAAAGCTCACGCGCCTGCGGCAGCAGCACCTTGATGCCGAGCTCTTCCAGCACCCGCAGCGCGGTGTCGTGAATCGCGGCCACCTGATCGTCCGAAAAGATCGGCTGCGGCAGGAACGGGTTCTTCAGCGAATGGTAATTCGGCCGGCGGCTGCTTTCGCTGCCGGCCTCGCCCGTGCGTCCACGCCGGCGTTCGCGCCTGCCATCCCGTGCCGCGTCATCGACCATCGGAAATCCTCCTCATTGCCGCATTGCCTTGCCCTCGGGATCGTAGGGCGAGGCCGCGATGACGCGTGCCGGCCGCTCGACGCCCACAATGTGCACCGAAAGCGCCGTCCCCTCCTCGGCAAAATCGTCGTCCACCAACGCCAGTGCGACGCTCTTGCCGATCGTGTAACCAAATCCGCCCGAGGTGACGAAACCGACGCGCCGACTGTCATGCCAGACTGGCTCGAAACCGCTGGCATCGGCATCAATAGCGTCGATCTCCAGCGTCACGATCCGTTGCGAGGCACCGGCGTCGCGCTCCTTCAACGCCGCTTCGCGACCGGTGAAGTCACCCTTGCCGAAAGCGATGAAGCGGTCGAGACCGGTCTGGCCTGGGGTATAGCCCTGCGTGAATTCCCGCGACCAGATGCCGAAGCTTTTTTCCAGTCGCAATGCGTTGAGCGCGTAATAGCCGATTTCGGCCAAGCCGAGATCCTCGCCAGCGCCCAGCAGCGTGTCGCGCAGAGTGGCATGCATGGTCACGGGGCAACTGATTTCGAAGCCGAGTTCGCCTGATATCGACAGCCGCGCAACACGTGCCTGCACCATGCCGATATCAAATGCGCCGCAGGCCATGAACGGCAGCGCTGCGCCGGAAACATCCTGATGCGTCGTTCGCTCCAGTATTTTGCGCGCGTTCGGCCCGGTCAGCAGAAAGCCGCTCATCGTGTCGGACAGGTCGGCGACGGTGACGCCTTCAGCCGCATGGCTCTCGAACCAGCGCATGTGGAATTCCCGGAGATAGTAGGAGCCCATCAGCCAATAGCTGCCGCCGCCCCAGTTGAAGACGGTGAGGTCGCCCTTCAGCCGTCCGTCAAGACCGAGCATTGGCGCCAGGCCGGCCCGTCCGGGTTTCGGCAGCTTGCAGGCGAGCAGCCGGTCGAGCCAGGCTTCCGCACCTGGCCCCGCCACCGCATAGCGCGAATAGGCCGAGATATCGACGAGACCGGCGGCGCGCCGCACCTGCAGCGCCTGCTCGTAAACGCCCAGCAGCACGCCCTTGCGCTCCTGCCGGAGATACGAAAAGCCATCGAGATCGACGGCGATGCCGATTTCCCTGTCCAGCGCCGCGATCTCGGGAATGTCCTCAGTGATGAAATAATGGTGCTCCATCGGCGTCACCGGCAGGTCGACGCCGGCCATGCGGCCGAGCTGCTTTGCCCACAGCCCGCCGGCATTGACGACATGCTCGGCGATGATGGTGCCCTGCTCCGTGATGACATCCCAGCGACCGTCGGCGCGCGGCTTCAACTCGACGACCCGGTTGCGCAGGATGATGTCGGCGCCGCGCTTCTTCGCAGCACCCGCATAGGCATGCGTCGTGCCGTACGGGTCGAGATGGCCTTCGTTGGAATCATGCAGCCCGCCAAGCACACCGGTGACGTCGACGATCGGGCAGATCGTCTTGATCTCATCGGGCGTTACCAACCTAGCGGTCTCGATGCCGACCGACTGGAACACCGCCCAGGCCGATTTCAGCCACTCCCAGCGCGCGGGATCGCTGGCGATGTTGACGCCGCCCTTCATGTGCAGGCCGATATCCCAGCCGGATTCGGCCTCGATCTCCCGGTAGAGATTGATGGTGTAGTCCTGCAGCGCCGCCACGTTGGGATCCGCGTTGAGCGAATGGAAGCCTGCCGCCGCGTGCCACGTCGAACCGGCCGTCAGTTCGGCGCGCTCGATCAGCGCCACATCCCTCCAGCCGAACCGCGTCAGGTGATAGAGCACCGAGGCTCCAACCACGCCACCTCCGATGACGACTGCGCGGTAGTGCGACTTCAAGGCTTCCCCTCCACGGTTAGTCCGAAGGCTGGAGCATATATTCACTGGACATAAGTGTCTAGTGCCGCGCGCGCGCATCGTTTTTCGTCGACCGCCGGCATGCACCGCGCGCTGTCACGTAAGCATCATGTTCGCGCCGTAGACCGCGTTTCGGGGAGGCCTGCGCGGCATCATCGATGTCGCGCCTCGCGGCACATCCGTCACAAAGAGGATTATCCATGAAACACCTGTACCGAACCGCGTCGCTCGGCGTCGCGCTGGCCTTGTTCACCGCCTTGACGCCGGCGCTCGCCGACAGCACCGCGACCGTCGGCGGCCTCGTCAACAAGGGGCTGGTCGGTGTCGGCCGCATCCCGGCCGCTCAGCGCGACAAGTTCGGCGAGACCTTCGGCTCGGGCTCCGGCATGGCGATCGACACATCAGGCTGGACGCACGGCGCCGATGGTTACAAGGGTTCGCTCTGGCTGCTGCCCGACCGCGGCTACAATGTCGTCGGCACCACCGACTACCGGCCGCGCCTCAACACCATCGGCATAGAATTCATGCCGACCGCATTGGGTGCCGCACCCGCTGCCGGCCAGGAGCAGACGGGCGTCAAGGCGACGCTCGCCGACACCATGCTGCTCACCGACGACAAGGGCGCTGATGCCACCGGCCTCGACCCGCTCAACGGCGTGCGCGCGGCAAGCGGCGACATGCCGATCCTGCCGCAAGCCGACAATGGCAAGCTGGCGCTCGACAACGAGGCGATCGTGCGGCTGCCCGACGGTTCGATGTTCATCTCCGACGAATACGGCCCGAACATCTATCGGTTTTCCGCCGACGGGCATCTGCTGTCGGCAACCCAGCCACCGGCCGCCCTCGTGCCGATGCGCCACGGCACGCCGAACTTCGCCTCGGACAATCCGGGACCCGGTGCCGCCGAGCCCGATCCGAAGGATCCCGAAACCGGCCGCCAGAACAACCAAGGCCTCGAAGGCATGGCAATGACGCCAGACGGCAAGTTCCTGATCGCCGTGCTGCAGTCGGCGCCCCGGCAGGACGGCGGCGATTCGCCCGCCACGCGCCAGAACACCCGCGCCCTGGTCTACGACGCATCCGACCTCGGCCATCTCAAGCTGGCGCATGAGTATGTCGTGCCGCTGCCGGTGTTCAAGGATGCCAAGGGCAAGACCAAGGTCGCCGCGCAGAGCGAGATCGTGGCACTGTCGGATCAGACCTTCCTGATGCTGGCGCGCGACAGCGGCAACGGCCAGGGGCTGAAGGGCCACACCTCGCTCTATCGCCAGGTCAACGTCGTCGACCTATCCACCGCGACCGACATCGCCGGCGGCGCCTTCGACGCCGCTGACAAGCCGGTCGCCCCCAAGGGCGTCGTCGACCCATCGGTGACACCGGCCAAGCTGACGCCATTCATCGACATCAACGACAGTGCCGAGCTCGGCCGCTTCGGCCTGCACAATGGCGCGCCCAACGACCAGGATAACCTGTCCGAGAAGTGGGAGGCGATGTCAGTGGTCAGCGTTCTGGATCCGAAGCTGCCCGACGACTACTTCCTGTTCGTCGCCAACGACAACGACTTCCTCGCCCAGGACGGTTTTCAGGTCGGCGCGCCCTACAAGGCCGAAGACGGCGCCAATGTCGACACCATGTTCCTGGTCTATCAGGTCACGCTGCCGGGTCTGGCCAAGAAGTAACCACCACTGCCCGGGCGGGCGCGCTTGGCGCGTCCGCTGGGGCTCGCGGCTGGGCATGAACGGGGCAGCGGCCTTTCAACCGTGCGGCGCGTTCGCAAGGGTGCATCTCGGTCCCGCCTGCGATATCATCGTGGACTGGATCCAAATCACCATCCGCCGAGCTGCCCGCCATGGACGAAAAAATGCCCGCGCGCCGGGGCACCGGCGACCTGACCAGCGGCCCGATCCCGCGCACGCTTCTGCTGTTCGCCCTGCCGGTGCTCGGCTCCAACGTGCTGCAGTCGCTCAACGGTTCGATCAACGCCGTCTGGGTCGGCCGTTTCCTCGGCGAATCGGCGCTGACCGCCACCTCCAACGCCAACCTCGTCCTGTTCCTGATCCTCGGCACTGTGTTCGGCATCGGCATGGCGGCCACCATCCTGGTGGCCCAGTCGGTCGGTGCCCGCGACCTGCCCGAGGCGCGCCGCATCGTCGGCACCAGCGCGACGTTCTTCTTCCTCGTCTCGGTTGTCTTCGCGGTCTGCGGCTGGATCTGGGTCGACGCCATTCTCAACACGCTCGGCACACCGGCCGATGCCTTGCCGCTGGCGCGCTCCTATCTGCGCATCATCTTCGTCGCCGTGCCGATGATGAACCTTCTGTCCTTCGTCATGACCGTGCTGCGCGGTGCCGGCGATTCACGCACGCCCTTCTTCTTCATGGCGCTGGCCGTCGTCCTCGACATCGTGCTCAACCCATTGCTCATCGCCGGCATCGGGCCGTTTCCCGAACTCGGTATCGCCGGCTCCGCCACGTCGACGCTGATCGGCCAGACGGTAAGCGTGATCGCCATCCTGATCGTGCTCTATGTGCGCAAGCATCCGCTGCGGCTGGCCGGCGCCAACCTCGCTCTGCTGCGGCCCGATCCCACCTTGCTGCGCATCGTCGTCTTCAAGGGCGTGCCGATGGGTCTGCAGATGATCGTCATCTCCGCGGCTGCATTGACAGTGATGGGCATGGTCAACTCCAACGGCTCGCAGGTCGCGGCCGCTTACGGCATCGCCGCCCAACTGTGGACCTACATCCAGATGCCGGCGCTCGCCATCGGCGCCGCGGTGTCCTCGATGGCGGCACAAAATGTCGGCGCCGGGCGCTGGGACCGGATCGGCCGCATCGCCGCCTCCGGCGTCGGCTTCAACCTGGTCCTGACCGGCGCGCTGGTTGCCGTGCTGTCGGTTTTCGACCGTTCGGTGCTGAGCCTGTTCCTGAGCAGCGATAGTGCTGCGATCGACATCGCCGTCCACATCAACAATGTCGCCTCGTGGTCGTTCATCCTGTTCGGCATAACCATCGTGCTGTTTGCCACCGTACGAGCCACGGGTGCCGTGATGCCGCCGCTGATCATCCTGGTCATTTCGGTGCTGATCGTGCGCACCGGCTTTGCCTATTTCATGCGTGGCGTGATCGGCGAGGAAGCGCTGTGGTGGAGTTTCCCGGTGGGTTCGATCAGCTCGCTTGTACTGGCCGCTGCCTACTACCGTTTCGGCCGCTGGCGCACCACGCACATGATCGAGAACAGGCCGGCCGCCGGCGAGCCGCCGGACACCGGTCTTGGCGTGCCGCGCGGACGCGCGCATCTTTCGCCTGAAACACCGAACGGCTGAAGCCAACCCGGTTCCGCTGGACAGCTCCAGGGCTCAACGCCCGTGTTGTTTCAGCTCAAAAGCCGGTGCCACCAACGCAAACGCCACGATCACGCCGGCGAATGCCAGGCTGGCAGTGATAGGACTGGCATAGGTCGAAACGATGCCGATGCCGATGACGGGCAAGGCGTTGCCGACAAAGCAGCAGATGAAGAAGCTGGACACCACTTCGGCGCGACGAGCCTTTGGCGCGATCTCGTTCACCACTTGCAGCCCGCCACGGTAACCAAGCGCCGCCGCAACGCCGCAACAGGCCGTCGCAGCAACCATCAGTGCCATCGAGGCCAGTGTCTGCGCCGCCACCACCAACGAGACGCTTGGGATCATCAATGCCAGCGCAGCCAGCATCGCTTTGTTGCTCTTCATGTGCATCAGAACGACAATGCTGATCGCGGTGACGATCGCCAGTTCGAAGAACAGCGCGCCGGCGACGGCGTGGTTGGTCACATGCAGCTGCTGCGCCAGGATGCTCGGCGCCAACGCGGCGTAGAACCCGACCAGCGCCATCGCGCCGAAGCCGGTCACCGCCGGCGCGACGAAGCGCGCACGGATTTCCTCCGGGACGGAAAGTTGCGGCCGCAAGGAAAGCCGCCGCAGGCCGCCCGGCTTCGCCACCGTTTCGCGAGTGCGCCAGACCAGGATCGTTACCACCAAAAGTGCTGCCAGATAGACGATGAAGATCAGCCGCAACGGCCATGGCTCATATTCAGCCAGAAGTCCCGAAATCAGTGCGCCGAAGCCGAGGCCGAGGAAATTGGTGCTGGTGGCGATCACACTGGCGCGCGACTTGTCCGCGCCGGGAAGAAGCTCGGCAATCCACGCAGTTCCGGTCCCCGCGCCGACGCCGATGCCAAGCCCGCTCAGGAAGCGGGCGACGTCGAGCGAGACGACGTTTCCGGCAAACAGGAAGACAAGCGCACTGACGATGGCGACAAGCATCGCCGCCAGGCTCGCGGGCCGGCGCCCGACGACATCGGACACCCCGCCGAACATCACCAATGCCGCCAGATTGCCGACGACATACACGGCGTAGATCAGCGTCAGGGTGATTTGTGAAAAGCCGAATTGCTGCTTGTACACGATATAGAGCGGCGTCAGCACCGTGCTGCCGGCAAACAGCACCGCAATCATCGCGGCGACGGTGGGGATTGCAAGAGCGTCGCCACCTGCTCCTTCGTGCGTATGCGCAAAATTGCGAATGGCCATGGCCAACCTCGTCACCAATTTCGGGGATCGAGGATTTAACGCGGTTTCATCCACGACGTTCCAGCCGACAGGGAGGCTCCTGACAGCACCGTGGACCTTGCTTGAGCGGGATATCTGCCGGCTGAACAGGCTCGGATCGCGGCTCCGATCCGTCATCTATCGCTCAACCGGTCGGCCTCACCTGCAGGGGAAGCCGGGCGCGATCTTGCACTTGCCGGGGCGCGGCTTGTGCGGCGGGCGATGGTGCGGAGGACGGTGCGGCCTGTGCTGCCAGTGCGGCCGATGCGGCGGGCGCACGATGATGATCGGCGGGCGAACGATCTGGGAGCGTTCGAGATAACCGGCGCTGGCCCAGCCGCTCACGCCGCCGCCGTGGATTCTACACCAGCCCGGCTGGCAGCCGGTGACATTGACCCTGAAGCCGGCGGGCAGCGTTCCCACCCTGGCGTATCCCGCTCCCGGCCCGCTGCGGACGTTGAGGTTGGTCGAGGTGTGGGCGCTGTAGGCGAAGGCCGCGGCCGACGTCCCGAAGACCGCGGCCAGGATGGTCGCGACCACAAGCAGAAAACGAAATCTCATCAGTCCCCTCCATTAGAATCCCGGCCGTACATCTGCTTCGGCCAAGACTGCCCTGCAAGAGGAGCGGCCAAGCCAAGAAAAGTCAACGGTGGGCGGCCGTAATCGTCCTGACCAGCGGGACTGATGCCGGATTTTCCTTGGACATGGTTGAGGAATTTCCCGGTTGCCATTTATTGGCTCCCCAACATCCGCTAGCGTTTACTCTCTTTCGACAATTCATCGCGGGCAAAGGTGGGATCCATGGGCAAAGGCAGGGTCGAGGCATTCACCGACGGCGTCGTGGCTATCATCATCACCATCATGGTGCTTGAGTTGAAAGTGCCGCATGGCGAGGATTTCTCCGTCCTGGTGCCGTTGTGGCCGATCTTCTTCTGCTACGTGCTGTCCTTCATCAATGTCGGCATCTACTGGAACAATTTGCACAACATGTTCCACGCCGTGCAGCGGGTCGACGGGCGCGTGCTGTGGGCCAACCTCAATCTGCTGTTCTGGCTGTCGCTGATGCCGGTGACCACAGCCTTCATGGGCGAGAACCACTTTGCGCCGGTGCCGGTCGCCGTCTATGGCACCGACCTCGCGCTATGCGCCATCGCCTACACCATACTCGCCGCCGCGCTGCATCGGCTGCACGGCAATGATACCGCCTTTGCCAAGGCGCTGGGTACTGACCGCAAGGGGAAGCTCTCGCTGACTGTCTACATCGCAGCCGTCGTGCTGACCTTCGTCAGCCAGTGGATCGGCGTCGCACTCTATGTGCTGGTCGCGATGATATGGCTCGTACCGGATACGCGCTTTGCGCGGGTGATTGAAAAGTAGCTGTCTTCACGCATTTTCAAGGCAAAGCGTTGCACGTCTTTCCCAGAGTTGCGCTACTTGCGCATCGCTTTCAGTTTTTCCGCCACCGATGCGGCAAGGTCGGCATAGCGCTCCTCCAGCCGTTCCGCGGCCTTGATGATCGAGAAATCATGGCCGAACTTTTCCAGCGCCATGCGCAGCTTCTCGACGAACTCGGCTTGTTTCTCCAGGGCGGAAAAGAGCGTCTTCACCTGCGTTTCGCTGATGTCGGGGTTGGCCAGCATCTGCGGCACCTCGCGGCCCATCTGGTCGCCAATGGCGGTCTGTTCTTTCAGGATTGCAACCCAGTCCGTCAATCAGGAAATCTCCGTTTGTCCCCAGGGCAAAATCTCTTTTGCGGAGGCAAAGGGCAACATGCGCAGCCTCGACCGAACTGGTCAACCCGACAAGGCGAGCAGAGGCTTGCACCGATCGGTTCCGGCGCTAAGTTCGGCGCATCGAACAAGGAACCCATCGCCCATGATCACCGACGCCGAGATCCAGACCGCCCTGCCCGCGCTTGCCCCAGGCAATGCCGCCGTGATCACCGGCGCCGCCAGCGGCATCGGTCTGGCGGCCGCCAAGCGGCTTGCACTGATGGGCATGAAGATCGTGCTGGCCGACATTGGCGGCGCGCGGCTTGACGACGCCTCGCGCGCCGTTTCTGCGATTGCCGGCGACGATGCCGTGCTTGCCGTCGCCGCCGACGTTTCGAAGGCGGATGAGGTGGACCGCCTCGCCGAGAGGGCGTTCGGCGCCTTCGACGGCGTGTCGCTGCTGATGAACAATGCCGGCGTCGGCGACAATCCCGGAAAGCCATGGGAAAACCGCGATGCCTGGAAACGGCTGTTGGACATCAATTTCTGGGGCGTCGTGCATGGCGTGGAGGCCTTCGCGCCGCGCATGCTGGCCTCGGCCGGGCCGGGTCTGATCGTCAACACCGGCTCCAAGCAAGGCATCACCACGCCGCCCGGCAATCTTGCCTACAATGTCTCCAAGGCAGGGGTGAAAACCTTCACCGAGGGCCTGGCGCATGCGTTACGCAACGAACCCGGCGCCCATGTCGCTGCCCATCTGCTGATCCCCGGCTTCACCTTTACCGGCCTGACCGAGGGCGCGACGGAAAAACCGGCCGGCGCCTGGACCGGCGAACAGGTTGTGGATTTCATGCTGGAATCCCTGACCAGAGGCGATTTCTACATCCTGTGCCCGGACAATGAGGCGGCCCGCCCGCTGGATGAAAAGCGCATGGCCTGGGCGATCGGCGACATCATCGAGAACCGCCCAGCCCTGTCCCGCTGGCATCCGGACCACAAGGACAGTTTCGCGGCGTTCATGAAGGACTGATCTTAGGCCGCCTGCTTTTTCGACCCGCGCTTCCTCGTCACAACCTTCTTCGCTGCCATGTCGGCGATCTGTTCGTCATGCCGCTTTGCCGCACGCTCGCATTTGGCGCGGATTTCCTCGACTTCGGATTCGGTCAGATGCTCGATGCCTATGAAGTGGTTGTGGCCCTTGCCGACCCGGATCAGTTCGTCGAGCTTGGCCTGGATCGCCGCGCCGTCGCGGTTCTGAGTGTTCTGGATCAGGAAGACCATCAGGAAGGTGATGATGGTCGTGCCCGTGTTGATGACGAGCTGCCAGGTGTCCGAAAAGCCGAAGAACGGACCGCTCACCGCCCAGACGATGACGATCAGGCAACAGAGGGCGAATGTCGGCGGCAGGCCGGCTATGCGGGCGACCCAGTTGGCGACCTTGGTGAAATGCTTTTCCATCTATCGAAATCCTCAACGCTGCGGCGCGATGAGAACAATCAGCGACCGTTTCAGGTTCCCGATGCAAGCAAATACCTCAGGTACAATTGCCTACACGCATAGGGAGAATAGCCTGGAAAACACGCCTTATGGGTTCAATGTCACAATGACCCTGCAGGCGAGAGTGCCTGTTCCTTCCGCTTCACAGCGGTTTAACTCCAGCCCCTTCCGCTGCGCCACCCCCGCATGGCGGAAGGGGTTTCAGTCCGGCGGGCCTTGAAGCGCGTCGCCCGACTCCGTCTCAACGCTACGCACTTGAACTGGTCAGACGGCGTCGTTTTCCCAGCGATCGAGGAACGCTTCGATCGGCATGGCCTGCATGTCGGGAACCGCTCTGGCCAGCTTTTCGACCGGCCAGTCCCACCAGGCGAGAGCTTCGATCCGCGCCGCGATATCCGGAGCGAAGCGTGGCCGGAGAGCCTTCGCCGGCACGCCGGCGACGATCGCATAGGACGGCACGTCACGCGTCACCACGGCGTTGGCGCCGATGACGGCACCGTTGCCGACGGCGACCCCGGGCATGATCACCGCGCCGTGGCCGATCCAGACATCATGGCCGATGGTCACCGCTTTCGCTTGCCGCCGCTCGCGGAAGGCGGCATCGACGCCCAGCCAACGAAAATACTCGTTCGGCCGGTAGCTGAGCTTGTGCTGGGTCAGCCGCTCTATCGGATGCTCCAGCGCATTGATGCGGCTGTTGGCGGCGATCGAGCAGAATTTGCCGATCGTCGTGTAGATCGCTTCCGAATGGCGTTCAAAATAAGAGAAGTCGCCGACATTCACCTCGCGCAGCACCACTCGCTCGCCGATCGAGGCATAGCGGCCGAGCTTGCACGCCTTCAGCTCCGCGGTCGGATGGATGCGTGGCTCGGGGTCTTTCGGGACGAGGTTTTCGGAACGGTCCATGCCGGCGGCTTTACCCCCGAGCGATTGGTCCCGCAAGCGGGACCAATCGTCCGAAGGTCGGCAGCCTGTTACGGCTTGCCTTTGCTCCACACCACGTTCTGACCGTAGAGCGGCACGGTGGTGACCGACATTTTGGCCGAGCCGTTCTGCACCTGGCGCGAATGCGAGAGATAGATCAGCGTCTCGTTGGCCTTGTCGTAGATGCGGTTCACCACCTGCTTCTTCCAGATCAGGCTGATGCCTTGCTTGAACACTTCCTCGCCGCCCTCACTCATGTCGATGTCACCGATGGTGATCGGACCGGTCTGGCGGCAGGAGATCGAGGAATCGGACGGATCCTCGAACCAGTTGCCCTTGTGCAGGCGATCGATGATGCCGCGATCGAAATAGGAGACGTGGCAGGTCACGCCTTCCACTTTCGGATCCTTGATCGCTTCGACGATGATGTCATTGCCGAGCCAGTCGACGCCGACCTTGCCGACTTCCTCGGCGACCACGGCACCGGCGCCAAGGACAACGCAGGCGGCCAAGGCGCCGCCGATCAGTTTCCGCCCAATCAGTCCGTGCCCAAGCAGCCGTCGCCCAACCAGTCGTCGCAAACTAGCCTCCTGCGGTTCGAGTTGCCGGTCACAGGTGGGGCGAGCAGCCCGGCTTTGCAAGCAGATAGGTCGACACCGCCGCGGTTGCGGCAACGCGGCACTTTGCCTGTGCGAGGCCGAACCGCTAAGACTGTCGCACAGGCGCGGCATTGAGCCGGCGCGGCGATTTCTGCAGACGGACTTTTGATGATGATGCGTTCTATCCTGGTCGGCATTCTCGTCCTGATGGCGGCCGGCATCGGCTGGCTGACCTTCGACTGGTACCGCGGCCACTATGGCGGCGAACCGTTCGGGGCCGCCTTCACCCTGGTCGACCAGAAAGGCACGCCGATCACCGAAGCCGCCTTCAGGGGGCAGCCCAGCGTCGTCTTCTTCGGCTTCACCCATTGCCCCGAGGTCTGCCCGACCACGCTGTTCGAACTGGCCGGCTGGCTGAAGACGCTCGGCGACGACGGCAAGAACCTGCACGCCTATTTCGTCTCGGTCGATCCCGAGCGCGACACGCCGGAAGTGATGAACGCCTATGTCAGCAATTTCTCCGACCGTATCGTCGGCATCACGGGCGCTCCGGACAAGGTCCATGCCATGGCCAAGTCGTTCGGCATCTACTGGAAGAAGGTCGACACCGGCGACGGCGACTACACGATGGACCACACCGCCTCGGTGCTGCTGCTCAACGCCAATGGCGACTTTGCCGGCACCATCGCCTACGGCGAAAGCGCCGATACGGCCATCGCCAAGCTGAAGCGGCTGGCGGCGAAAGGCTGATTACCTTTTCATGACCCAGACGCGCCTTTACTTCACCACCGGAAAGATCGAGTCCGTCAGCATTTTCGCGGCGCTTGAGGCAGCCTTCGAGGAAGAGGGGCTGCCGATCGCCGTCCTGGAGGTCGACGAGGACAAGGACATCCACGAAGTGTCGCTCTATGCCGATGGCGACGTCGATGCGGTCGAGACCCGCTTGAACGAGATCCTTGCCGGCCTTTCCCTATCGAAGCCGATCAAGCGCGAGGCCCTGCCCGACATCGACTGGGTGGCGCATTCGCTGGAAGAGCTGAAGCCGGTGCGTGCCGGCCGTTTCTTCGTCCACGGCGCGCATGACCGCCGCAAGCGCCACAGCGGTGAACTGGCCATCGAGATCGAGGCCGGCCTCGCCTTCGGCACCGGTCACCACGGCACCACAGCCGGCTGCCTGGAAATGCTGGAGAAAGTGGTGCGGCGCGAGCATCCGCGCAATGCGCTCGACCTCGGCACCGGCAGCGCGGTGCTGGCGATCGCCGTCGCCAAGCTGGCGCATATTCCTGTGCTGGCCACCGACATCGATCCGGTGGCGGTGCGGGTGGCTGCCGCCAATGCGCGGCTCAACCACGTCAAGGCACTGGTGGAAACAGCAACAGCACCAGGCTTTCACCATCCGATCTTCGGCAAGCGCGCGCCCTTCGATCTGATCGTCGCCAACATATTGGCGCGGCCGCTGATGCGGCTGGCGCCGCAAATGGCCGATCACATCGCACTTGGCGGCTCGATCGTGCTGTCGGGTATCCTCGAGCGCCAGCGGGACGCCGTCATCTCGGCCTATGTCGGCCAGAATTTTCGCCACGTCAGAACCTTGCACCGCGAGGGCTGGGTGACGATCCACCTCAAGCATTGAGCCCGGGCACCGACCGAGCTTGGACCAAGTTCCGCCGATTGTCAGCCAAGCGATGCTGTAGCAGGTTGCGCGCAGCCGGAAATCGATTCCGATTTCCGCGACCGTACGCTACGGTTGCGCTGACCGCAGGAGGCCCACAATGTTCCAGACCTTCGATTCCGCCGGCGACCCGGCCGTCGGCAAACCGCGTGTGGCGTTGCTGCGCCAATGGCTTGAAGCCAACGGGCTGGACGGCTTCATCGTGCCGCGTGCCGACGAGCATCAGGGCGAATATGTCGCCGACCGCTCGGCGCGGCTGAAATGGCTGACCGGCTTCAGCGGCTCGGCCGGTGTCGCCATCGTCCTGCGCGACCGCGCCTTCGTCTTTGTCGACGGGCGCTACACGCTGCAGGTGCGCAGCGAGGTCGATCTCGACGTCTTTTCGATCGAAAGCCTGGTCGACAATCCCCCGGCCGTCTGGCTGAAAGACAATCTTGGCAAGGGCGCACGGCTCGGCTTTGATCCATGGCTGCACACGATCAGCGAGGTCAAGGCGCTGCAGGCTTCGGCCGACAGATCGGGCGCTGTGCTGGTGCCGCTCGACAAGAACCCGATCGACATTATCTGGAAGGATCAGCCCGAGGCGCCGGTGGCTCCCGTCGAGCTTCACCCGATCGGCTTTGCCGGCGAGCTTGCCAAGGACAAGCTGGCGCGGCTGGCGGCGGCGATCGCCAAGGATGGTGCCACCCATGCGGTGCTGACCGACCCCTCCTCCATCGCCTGGGCCTTCAACATCCGTGGCGGCGACGTGCCGCACACGCCGCTGGCGCTCGGCTTCGCCATCCTCGCCGCCGATGGGTCGCACCAGCTTTTCATGGATAAGCGCAAGTTCTCGCGCCAGGTCGCGGCCTACCTCACCCAGCTCGCCGAGCCGCATGAGCCCGGCGAATTCGAAGCGGCGATTGCGGCACTTGCCAAGAGTGGCGCGAAAATCGCGCTCGATCCGGTGCTGGCGGCCGACAGGCTGCGCATGCTGGTCGAGGCCAATGGCGGCACCGTGATCGCCGCAGCCGACCCCGCCCGCATCCCGCGCGCCACCAAGAACCAGGCCGAAATCAACGGCTCGCGCGCCGCGCATCGGCGTGACGGTGCCGCCGTGGCGAAGCTTCTGTGCTGGCTGGAGCGGCAAAAACCCGGATCGCTCGACGAGATATCGGTGGTCACCCGGCTGGAGGAACAGCGCCGGCAGACCGGCGAAGAGACCCAGATGCCGTTGCGCGATGTCTCCTTCGACACCATTTCGGGCGCCGGCCCGAACGGTGCCATCATGCATTACCGCGTGTCGCGCGCCACCAGCCGCAAGCTGCAGGCCGGCGAGCTGTTCCTGCTCGATTCCGGTGCGCAGTATCAGGACGGCACCACCGACATCACGCGCACCGTGCCGATCGGCCAGCCGACGCAGGAGATGCGCGAACGCTTCACCCTGGTGCTGAAAGGCATGATCGGCATTTCCACCTTGCGCTTTCCCGCCGGCACGCGCGGCTCCGAGATCGATGCCGTCGCGCGCATGGCGCTGTGGAAGCACGGTTGCGACTTCGCCCACGGCACCGGCCATGGCGTCGGCTCGTATCTGGCCGTGCATGAAGGGCCGCAGCGTATCGCCCGCACCGGCACCGAAAAGCTGCTCGAAGGCATGATGCTGTCCAACGAGCCGGGCTACTACAAGGAAGGCGCCTACGGCATCCGCATCGAGAACCTGATCCTGGTGACGCCGGCGCAAGAGATCGAGGGCGGCGATATCGCCATGCACGGCTTCGAGACGCTGACGCTGGCGCCGATCGACACAAGACTGGTGCAGTCGGACCTCCTGACGCGCGACGAGTTGCACTGGCTGGACACGTACCATGCGCGCGTGCTGACCGAGATCGGCCCGATGCTCGACGGCGAAACGCTGGCCTGGCTGGAGAAGGCGACAGCGCCGCTGCCGCACGACGCGAAGATTTGAGGTGAGCTTCTTTCTCCCGTTTACGGCAGGACTATCGCGTATGGATTCTTGAGATGGCTGCCCGGCACGGACCCCCACCCCTAACCCCTCCCCACAAGGGGGAGGGAGACTTCCGTTGGCGCTGACCCAGGAGAATCGCCTGTCTTTTCGGCGCCAAGAAGAATTAAAGGCACGCGGCAGCGTTCCCTCCCCCTTGTGGGGAGGGTTAGGGTGGGGGTTCTTCTTCGCAAGAATCCATACGTGACAGCCCGGCCGTTTACGGGGAGAAGTGCCCGGCAGGGCAATAAAGGCGGCGCTAACGTCCAAACCGATTCGCGCTTAGAATTTTACCCCACGAACTGCCGCGCCAAAATCAGCACTGCCGCACCCGCCAGAAACATCGCCATCAACCCACCGCGCAGCGAGACGACCGCGGTGACCACCAGAGCCGCCCATTCCGCCGGCCCGGCATTCAACAGTTCCGGCGCCACCAGCGTCGTCAGCACCGCGGCCGGCACGGCATTGAGGCCGGCCTCAACGCGCGGGTGGATGGTGTCGAAGCGGGAGATGACCAGATGCCCACCGATGCGCGTCAGATAGGTCGCGATTGCGCCGGCGATGATGATCCAGAAGGTCGTGCTCATGGCCGTGCCTTTACGCCGCTGTGATGGGGAGGCAGGATGACCGCCAGCAGCACACCGGCAACAGCGCCAATCGAGACATGCCAAGGCGAGCCGACCGTCTTGTAGGCGATGATCGAGGCGGCGGCGCTGGCGACGACCACCGGCAGCCACAGCGGCCGCTTGCGAAAGCCCAGCACGAGACCGAGGAAATAGATCGGCAGCAGGAAATCGATGCCGAGCGCATGCGTGTCGGGGATCAGCTTGCCGAACAGTGCGCCAAGCGCGCTTTCGACGATCCAGAACAGATAGACCGGCAAGCCAAGCCCCAGATACCAGGCAAAGCCGACCGTCTGGCCCGATTGCGCCCGCGCTTCGGCTACCGCGAATTGCGGATCGGTGAGGATGAAATAACCAAGTGCCTGCTGGGTGACAGGCCAGTGCGCGATGCGCCGGCCGATGCCTGCGGAATAGAGCACGTGGCGGAAATTGACGGCGAAGATCGACAGCACGATCAGCCACGGCGCCACATGCTGGCCGAACAGCTGGATGCCGACCATCTGGCTGGCGCCGCCATAGACCAGCGCGCTCATCAGGAAGGCTTCCAGGACCGAGAAACCATTGTCGACGGCGAGCGCACCGAACAGCACCGCAAACGGCGCCGACGCCACCACGACAGGCATCGACAGCCGCACGCCCTGCCAGAAATCGCTTCTTTCGCTGCTCTCCGAAATTGCGTCCGTCGCCATCAACCACTCCTGATACATGTCGCCCAAAAGTGCGTAGCAGGGATAACGACATGCACAACAACAAGGGAAGCGCGGTATGTAGGTGGCGCGCCTCGCCGTGTCACACGAATTCGCTTGAGCCAAACGATCAGCGGAAATGATCGCTGGATCGGCTGAGTTAGACGCTTATTCCTTCGGGATCTTGCCCTCAATCGCCCTGCCCCAGTCGAGCAGCGGCTTGGCGCGCAAGGTGAAATCGACGAGTTCATCGACCAGATCAGCCGTATGGATTCCGGCCGGATCGATGACATGCTGGACATAGAAATGCCGGTGGCGGATGGCGGCGACCAGATCGGGATCGCTGATTTCCTCGAAGCCGCGTGGCGTACGCTTCATACGGCCTTCGGTCTCGAGTTCAAGCCGGTTCTTCTTCAGCGCCGCCACCAGGGCGCGAAACTTGTCCGGCTTCGTCGCGACGGCTTTGCGCATCGCCAGCAGCAGCGCAGGCTCCGGCTGCCACCAGGCAATGTCGGCAAAGCAGCGCTCAAGCCCGATATGCACGTAGAACACGCCCTGCTCCATCTTGGTGCCGTCGGGCGACAGGATGGCCGACAAATGCCTGTTGTAGGGCCGCTTGTCCTTGGCGAAACGCACGTCGCGATTGATCCGGAACAGCGACTTCTTGCGGTCGCCGCGCAGGCCGAGACCTGCCTCCGCGAAGCGCGCGGTCAGCGTCTCGACGAGATCACCGAATGGATCGCGCAAATCCTTTTCGAAGAGGTCGCGATTCTCCAGGAACCACTCGCGGCTCTGGTGGAAATCCAGCGCCTTGAGGAACGGAATGGCTTTGGGGCCGAAGCCGCTGAACGGTCCGGTCATGCCTTGCCGATCCGCACCAGCCAGGCATCCTCGTCGATCACCTCGATGCCGAGTTCGCTGGCGAGCTTCAGCTTGGAGCCGGCACCTGGCCCGGCCACGACAAGATCGGTCTTCGCCGAAACCGAGCCCGCGACCTTGGCGCCGAGGCGCTCCGCCATCGCCTTGGCTTCGGAGCGTGTCATCTTCTCCAGCGAGCCCGTGAACACGACCGTCTTGCCGGCGACCTCGCTGTCGGCCGAGACGTTGACGATATACGGCTTCGGCTTGACTTGGCGGAGCAACGCGTCAAGCACGTCGTCATTGCGCTCATTGCCGAAGAAGTCGCGCAAAGCATCGATCACGGTATCGCCGATGCCGTTGACCGAGGGGAAAACCGTATGTGGATTCTCCGCTGCCGCTGTCTCCTTGCCGACGCGGATCAGCTCCTCGATGGTCGAGAAGGTGCGGGCAAGCACGGCGGCCGTCGTTTCACCGATATGGCGGATGCCGAGCGCGAAGATGAAGCGGTCCAGCTCCGGCTCGCGGCGCGAATCGATGGCGGCGAACAGCTTGTCGAGGCCCTCATAGTTGCGATCCTCGACGCTGCGCACATTCTTGCGTGTCTTGCCCGATGCGGCCTCGCGCTGCCTTGCCTGCTCCTCACGGCGCTCGGCCAGCGCCCTGGTGACAGCCGGACGGCGGTCCCTGAGCGTGAAGATATCGGCGGCGGTCTTGATCAATCCCGCATTGAAGAACGTGTCTATGTTTTCCGCGCCGAGCCCTTCGATGTCCAGGGCGCCGCGTGACACGAAGTGGCGCAATCCCTCCACCGCCTGCGCCGGGCAGATCAGTTCGCCGGTGCAGCGCCGGCGGGAATCTTCCTTGCCGGTCTTTTCGTTGATCTCGCGCGTCGCCGGCGAGCCGCAGATCGGGCAAGTGTGAGGGAACTCGTAAGGCACCGCATCAGCAGGCCGCTTGTCGATGACGACGCTGACGATCTGCGGAATGACATCGCCTGCCCGCTGGATCACGACCGTATCGCCGATGCGCACATCGATGCCATCTCGGATCGGCTCGCCGGTACTGTCCAGGCCCTTGATGTAGTCCTCATTGTGCAGCGTGACGTTCTCGACCACGACGCCGCCGACAGTGACCGGCGCCAGCCGCGCAACCGGCGCCAGCGTACCGGTACGACCGACCTGGATGTCGATCTTCTGCACGGTCGTCATCGCCTGTTCGGCCGGGAATTTGTGCGCGACCGCCCAGCGCGGTTCGCCGGTGACGAAGCCCCATCGGCGTTGCAATTCCAGCTGGTCGACCTTGTAGACGACACCGTCGATATCGTAGCCGAGCTCCGAGCGCTGCTCCTCGATCCGATGATAATGCGCGATCAACTCCTCGGCCGATTTCGCCCGCACCATCAACGGACTGATCTTGAAACCCCACTCGGCGAATTTCTGCACCGAATCATATTGGGTCGGAGCGGGATCCGCCGTCGTGTAACCCCAGGCATAGGCGAAGAATTTGAGATTGCGGCTGGCGGTGACGGACGGATCCTTCTGGCGCAGCGACCCGGCCGCCGTATTGCGCGGATTGACATAGTCCTGGCCGCCGGCCGCTGCCGAGCGTTGCTTCAGCGCCTCGAATTCCGCATAGGTCATATAAACCTCGCCGCGGATCTCGATGGTTTCGGGCCAGCCCGAGCCTTTCAACTTCGAAGGAATGTCGGCGATAGTCTTCAAATTGGCGGTGATGTCCTCGCCGACGGCGCCGTTGCCACGCGTTGCGCCCTGCACGAACACACCGTTCTCGTAGCGCAGCGAAGCCGACAGCCCGTCGATCTTCGGTTCGGCGGTGAAGGCGATGTCGAGCTCCTTGTCGCGATCGAAGAATCGCCGCCCGCGTTCGATGAAATCCGTGACGTCATCGTCGGTATAGGCCTTGGCAAGGCTGAGCATCGGCACCGCATGGCGCACCTTGGTAAAGCCTTCCGCGGGTGCTGCACCAACCCTCAGCGATGGCGAGTCCTCGCGAACCAGCGCTGGAAAGCGCTCCTCGATGGCAAGGTTGCGCCGCGCCAGCGCATCATACTCCGCATCGGTGATAACAGGCGCATCTTCGGTATGGTAACGCCGGTCGTGCTCGGCGATCTCTTCCGCCAGCCGTTTCAGCTCGGCTTCGGCCTCGCTTTCGGTCAGGGCATCGACTGGTTTTTCGGACATGGTTTTGCACCTGGCTGCTGTTGGCCCGGGACAATAGATCAGGATTCGGATGGAAGGGAGCTGAATTCTGACAAAACCACGCCGAAACAGCAGGATGGAGCCATATGCTGACTCTGTTCGTGCGTCGAATTTCACCAGTTAGAGGCACCCCCGATCGGGAAGCAGCGCCATCAGGAAACGGCGGTATTCTCACGCAGCAATCGCTCGGCGGCGGCGCGCGCCTCGTCGGTGATGGTGGCGCCGGCCAGCATCCGCGCGATCTCTTCCTGCCGCGCCGGCCGGTCCATCTCGGCAATGCCCGTGGCGACACGGTCGGTGGTGCCGGATTTGGAGATCAGGAAATGCGTCGCCGCGCGCGCCGCCACCTGTGGTGCGTGCGTCACCGACAGCACCTGCACGCGCTTCGACAGCCGCGCCAGCCGCTGGCCGATAGCGTCGGCGACAGCGCCGCCCACACCGGTGTCGATTTCGTCGAACACCAGCGTCGGTGCCGAGCCGCGGTCAGCCAGCGCCACCTTCAGCGCCAGAAGGAAGCGCGAAAGCTCCCCGCCGGAGGCCACTTTCATCATCGGCCCGGGCCGCGTGCCTGGATTGGTCCGCACCCAGAATTCGATCTGATCGATCCCCTCTTCCATGCGGCTTTCGACCTCGCTCTTCATTTCCACGATAAAGGCGGCGCGTTCGAGCTTCAGAGCCGGCAATTCCGCCATCACCGCCTTGGTCAGGCCGACCGCCGCCGCATGACGAAGCGAGGACAGCTGCGCGGCGGCAATGTCATAGGTCTCGCGCGCGGCGGTGGCCTGCTTTTCCAACCCGTGCAGGCGCTCCTCGCCGGCATCGAGATCGGCGAGATCGGCCGACATCGTGTCGCGCAGCTGCGCCAAATCGTCGACGGCGACGCTGTGCTTGCGCGAGGCCGCGCGCAGCGAAAACAGCCGCTCCTCCGCTTTCTCCAGCCGTTGCGGATCATATTCGGTGGCGCGCAATGCTGCCTCGACGCCCGATTGCGCCGCGTCGAGCGACAGCATCGCCTCATCGAGCGATTTGACGACATCGTCGAGCAGGCCGGGCGCCTCCGTCACCTTGCGCTGCAGCCGCCGCAGCAGGCTGGCCAGTTGCGGCAAGGGCGAGGACGGGCCGGATAGCACATCCTGCGCATCATGGATTTCGGAAGCGATCTTCTCCGCTCGCATCATCGACGCCCGCAGTTCGGCGAGATCAGTCTCCTCGCCCGGCTGCGGATCGAGCTTGGTCAGTTCCGCCACCGCCGCGCGCAAATAATCAGCCTCGCGCGCCGCCGCCGCCACCTTGGCGCGGTGTCGCGACAGCTCCTGCTCGCAGGCGCGCCAGTGCCGCCATGCCTCGCCGGTCGAGCGGACGGCGCCGAGATGGCCACCGAAAGCGTCGAGCACCTCGCGGTGCGCTCCGGGATCGACCAGCGCGCGCTCGTCATGCTGGCCGTGGATCTCGACCAGCGCGCGCCCGACATCGCGCATCAGGGTGACGCTTGAAGGCTGATCGTTGACGAAGACGCGGGTGCGGCCGTCCGCCGTCTGCAGGCGGCGCAGGATGATGTCGCCGTCATCCTCGATCGCATTGTCGGCAAGCAGCGTACGCGCCGGATGGTTACGCGGCACGTCGAAGACGGCGATGACCTGCCCCTGCGCCGCGCCATGGCGCACCAGCGAAGCATCGCCGCGCGCTCCGAGCGCCAGCGACAAGGCATCGAGCAGGATGGATTTTCCGGCACCGGTTTCGCCGGTCAGCACCGAAAGACCCGGCTGGAAGTCGATATCCAGCTTCTCGATCAGGACGATATCGCGGATCGACAGTCTGGAAAGCATCAGAACCCAAATCTAGAACGGCACGCGACGGTTTGGAGTCGCAGCGCCGCACTATCTTTTTGTTTGAGCACCGGATCAATCCGAAAAAGCGCACGCTTCGATCCGAGTGCTCCAGGCAGGTTCCGCAAAAGTGTCGTGCGGTTTTGCGGCTAGAACCCGCGACAAGCAACAAAACCAGGCAGACGGCGCGTTGGTGAAGCCTGCAACGTCTGCTTGGGATCAGGCGCCGGTGATCATCTTTCCGGCCTTGGATATCCACGACCCGGCATTTTCGCGCGGTGCAAGCCCATTGCTCTGCAAGAGCTTGTATGAATCCTTGTACCATGAACTGTCAGGGTAATTGGTGCCGAGCACGGCGGCGGCGGTCTGCGCCTCCGAGGTCAGACCCATCGCGTAATAGCTTTCGGTCAGGCGGGCGAGCGCCTCCTCGACATGGCGGGTGTTGGAATAGTTCTCGACCACGGTGCGGAAGCGCTTGACGGCGGCGATGTATTCACGCCGCTCGAGATAGTAGCGGCCGATCTGCATTTCCTTACCGGCCAGCTGATCGTTGGCGAAGCGGATCTTTTCCTTGGCGTCGTCGACATATTCCGATGTCGGCCAGCGCGTGACCAGATCCTGCATCGTCTGGACGGTCTGACGCGCTTCCTTCTGGTCCTGCGTCACGTCCTTGATCTGACGGTAGTAGCTCAAGCCGATGATGTACTGCGCATAGGCGGCGTCATCGGTCGACGGGTAAAGCGTGAGATAGCGCTTGGCCGAGCCGATCGCCTCATCGTAATTGCCCTGGCGATAGTCGGCGAAAGCGCCCATCACCATCGATTTGCGGGCCCATTCTGAATAGGGATGCTGGCGGTCGACGGCGTCGAACTTCTTGCTCGCCTCCTGCAGGCGCCCGGCATTGAGATTGGCAAGGCCCTGATTGTAGAGAACATCGGCCGGCTCGGTCTGGTCGACATAGGTCGACAGGTCGATATCTTTCTCCGACGACATGCAGGCCGACAGAAAGAGCGATGGAACAACTACTGAAAGCGCCAGGAAAACAGCCCTCTGCGGTGCTTTCAATTGACCAACTCGCTTGAAGAACATGATTGGATCTCGCCCTTTCGGCGCCATTTCAATGCCAGTTGCATGCCATTGTTTCAAAACTGGTCCCCACTTTTGAACGACATGCATTAATCGACGGCAGCAGCCATAAACCATAACCGCCTTGCCCGACAACGCTATCTCCGGCCAATCGCACATTTTTGTGGCGGCCGGACGCAGCTTGGACGTCAATGCAATTTCACTGGCGAGTGGTGCATTCCTGCCACATGCGCTATCGCCCATGGAACCCGAAAAACCCGGGAAATCAGATCATCCAGGGCGCGTAGAGTGGCGCATTGACGGCGTTCATCTCGGCGCTGCGGCCACGCTCGCGGCGTGTCGTCTCGACGATTTCGAATGCCGTGCGGTCCGAGAGCAGACGGCGCAGGGCCGCGGCATTCATCCTGTGGCCGCCGCGATAGGAGCGGAAGCAGCCGATGAAGCGGGCGCCGGCCAGCGCCAGGTCGCCCATGGCGTCCAGCGTTTTATGGCGCACGAATTCGTTGGGATAGCGCAGGCCGCCCATATTGATGACGCGGTTGTCGTCGCCGATGACCAGCGAGTTCTCCAGCGAGGAGCCGAGCGCATAGCCTGCAGCCCACAGCCGCTCGACATCCTTCATGAAGCCGAAGGTGCGGGCGCGCGCGATGTCGCGACGGAAAATATCGGCATTGAGGTCGGAGGCAAACAGCTGACGGCCGATCGCCGGACTTTCGAAGTCGATCTCGATCTCGAAACGGGTCCCGTCATAGGGGCGAAACTCCGCCCACGAGGCGCCGTTCTCGATGCGGACCGGCTTGATGACCCTGATATAGCGGCGCTTGACCGAAAGCGTCTCGATGCCCGCCTGATCGATGGCTTCGACGAACGCCATGGCGCTGCCATCGAAGATAGGAACCTCGGAACCATCGATCTCGACAGCGACATTATCGATGCCGAGCCCAAACAGCGCCGCCATGATGTGCTCGACCGTGGCGATATGCTCGCCGGCGGGATCACCAAGCATGGTGCACAGGTCGGTAGCGCCGACTTCCGAAACCAGGGCACGAAACTCGCGGCCCTGCTCCGCACCGTTGAAAAGCTGGAAAACGATGCCGGTGTCAGCATCCGCGGGCACGAAGCTGATGGACACTTCCTTGCCGCTGTGGACGCCGGTGCCGGTAAGCGACGCGCGCGTCTTCAATGTCGTCTGATAGTCGTGCAAGACAATCCCCATAAGCCCGTAATGCCTAGGTCCGCTTCTCCAGCCCGAGGGCGCGGCTCTTGTGTGAATCGGCTGGCAGGGTGACTTCCCCCGAAATCCCGGCAAACCGATGATGGTAGGCAGCGAAGATAATGTCCCGTCAGGGAGACTCCAAATCACGGTTTCTTACTCTGTGTAACCGCGAAATGGAATGAGTACGAATTGGTAAGTCGTTGAAATCCCACCATTTAAAACGTTAACAGGCAAGCGATTCCTCGCTTGCCTGTTAACAAATGTTACAGTCCGTTTACCAATCAGTTGGCCTGGCGGCGCAGGAACGCCGGAATCTCCAGCTGATCGTCTTCCTGAGTCGTCCTCACCTGCGGCGTCAGGCGGCCCTGATCATCGAGCTGGCCACGGCGCGGCGCATACAGCTGCGCATCCTGACTGGCGAGACGGCGTACTTCGGGCGCTGCCTGGCGCAGCTTGGGCTCGCGCGGCTGCGCCGGCTGCAGCCTTGCGGGTTCCTCCTCGCGGCGGGTCAGGCCATTGGTCAGGCGCTTCAGCAGGCCCATCGGTCCGCTGTTGTTCTCGTGGTCGACCGGGCGGCTCTTGGCGTCCACCTCGGCCTTGACGACCGGCGGAAAGTCCTCGACGCGCGGCATACGCTGCGGCGCCATGGCAACCGGCTGCGGCGCTTCGCGCTGCAGCATCTCGCGCGGCTGCGGGGCCGGCTGCATCTGCTGGACCACCGGCTGCGGCATCGGCTGGGCGGGCGGTGCCTGGAAGATCTTGCTCTGCGGGCGGAAATCTTCAGCGTGGGCGACCGGGGCCGGGCGCGCCTGCGCCATAGCCGCGGCATTAGCTTCGGCCAGATGGATGGCTTCCGCGACCGGGTCGACAGCGCGTGGCTCGTATGCCGCCTGCTGGACAGGCGCCGGACGAACCTCCGCGATCTGAGCCGCCGGGCGGCTGGCCGGCTTCGGAGGCGCCGTGCGGATCGAGATCGGCGCGGCGGCGATTTCAGCCGCCGACTTGTCGATGCCGGTGGCAACCACCGAGACGCGAATGACGCCTTCGAGTTCCTCGTCGAAAGTGGCGCCCAGGATGATGTTGGCGTCCTGGTCGACTTCCTCGCGGATACGGGTCGCGGCTTCGTCGACTTCGAACAGCGTCAGGTCGCGGCCGCCGGTGATCGAGATCAGCAGGCCCTTGGCGCCCTTCATCGAGGTCTCGTCGAGCAGCGGGTTGGCGATCGCCGCTTCGGCGGCGGCCATCGCACGGCCCTCTCCGGAAGCCTCGCCGGTGCCCATCATCGCCTTGCCCATCTCGCGCATGACGGAACGGACGTCGGCGAAGTCGAGATTGATCAGGCCTTCCTTGACCATCAGGTCGGTGATGCAGGCGACACCGGAATAGAGCACCTGGTCGGCCATGGCGAAGGCGTCGGCGAAGGTGGTCTTGTCATTGGCCAGCCGGAACAGGTTCTGGTTGGGGATGACGATCAGCGTATCGACGCATTTCTGCAATTCCTCGATGCCGAAATCCGCGGTCTTCATGCGGCGCTGGCCTTCGAAGTGGAACGGCTTGGTGACGACGCCGACGGTGAGGATGCCCTTTTCGCGCGCCGCGCGGGCAACGACGGGAGCAGCACCGGTGCCGGTGCCGCCGCCCATGCCGGCGGTGACGAAGCACATATGGGTGTTGGTCAGGTGATCGAGGATTTCATCGATGCACTCTTCCGCCGCCGCACGGCCGACTTCCGGCTGCGAGCCGGCGCCAAGGCCTTCGGTGACATGCGCGCCGAGCTGGATCAGGCGGCCCGCCTTCGACATGGTCAGCGCCTGCGCGTCGGTGTTGGCCACCACGAACTCGACACCGCGCAAACCGGCGGTGATCATGTTGTTGACGGCATTGCCGCCGCCGCCGCCGACACCGAACACGGTGATGCGCGGCTTAAGCTCGGTGATGTCCGGCTTCTGCAGATTGATGGTCATTGTCTCCGTCCTTTGCCTTTCACGCCGCTTCGCCGCCGCGGCCGCCTATGGGGCTGTCCCCGTCAATTTTAGAAACTGTCTCTCAACCACTGACTCATGCGATGCAGTTTTCCGCCCGTTCCGGTCATTTTGAGACCGGAAATTCCTTTCGCAGGATGGCTCTCGAAGCTCGCCATCTGCGGATAGATCAGAAGCCCCACCGCGGCCGAGAAGGCCGGCCCCTTCGCCGCTTCCGGCAGGCCGGCCACGCCGAGCGGGCGGCCGATGCGCACATTGCGTCCCAGGATGCGGCGCGCCGCCTCCGGCAGGCCGGCAAGCTGGCTGGCACCGCCGGTAAGAACCACACGCTTGCCCACTGCATTGCCATAGCCGGACCTGTTGAGCCGGTCGCGCAGCAGTTCGAGCGTCTCGTCGATGCGGGCGCGCACGATGCGCGTCATCACCGAGCGCGGGATCTGCAAGGGCACGTCGCCATCGTCGCCGATCGGCTGGACCGAGACCAGGTCGCGGTCGTCTGCGCTGCCCGGCAGCGCCGAGCCATGCATCACCTTCAGCCGTTCCGCGGCATCGAGCGAGGTCGACAGCCCCTTGGCCATGTCCAGCGTGACGTGGTTGCCGCCGATGGCGATGGCGTCGCCATGGACGAACTTGCCTTCCGAAAACACCGAAATCGTTGTCGTGCCGCCGCCCATGTCGATGCAGGCCGCACCCATTTCCAGCTCGTCGTCGACCAGGGCCGCCAAACCGCTGGCATAGGGCGTCGCCACCATGCGCTCGACCGACAGATGCGAGCGGTTGATGGAAAGCTCCAGATTGCGCATCGGCGCGGCGTCGCCGGTCAGCACATGCATGTCGACGCCGAGTGCGTCACCGACCATGCCGCGCGGATCGCGCACGCCGCGTTCGGCATCCAGCGAGAAGCCGACGGGAAGCGAATGGATCACCTCGCGCTCGGCCTTCAGCGCCTGCTTGGCGCCAGCACCGAGAACGCGCTTGATGTCGGCCTCGTCGGCCTCATGGCCGCCAAGATTGATGGTGGCGGAGAAGGCTTCGCTCTTGAGCCGGCCGGCCGTCATGTTGACGATCAGAGAATCGACCGTCAGCCCGGCCATGCGCTCGGCCGCGTCGACGGAAAGGCGGATGGCGTGCTCGGCGCGGTCGAGATCGACGATGACACCCGACTTCACGCCTTGCGACTTCTGGTGACCGATGCCGATCACCTGGATCCGGTGCGAGCGGCCGCGCAGCAGCTTGCCGTCATCGCACGGCTTCAGCTTGGCCACCATGCAGCAGACCTTGCTCGAACCGACATCCAGCACCGTCAGGGTGCCGGACCGGCGCGACGCGGCATCGCCAGGACCGCCAAGCCAGTTCATATCTTCGTCTCCGGCTTGCGCTTCAGGCTCTTGGGTTTCTCGTTGAGGGCGGCTTCGCGCTGCGTCGCCGCTTCCGCCGTCAACTGCACGACCAGCCGGTCCGTCAGGCGCATGTCGACGGCGGCGATGTCGCGCGACAGCAAGCCGCTGTCATGATCCATCTTCACGAGTTCGGCGAGCGCCTGTTCCTCGTCATCCTCGGGAAGCTTGATGGTGATGCCATTGTCCAGCTTCAGGTCCCAGCGCCGCTCGCCTACGCGGATATACCCTTTGATCCGGCTCGCGAGCTCGGGATATTTTTCGACCTTGGCCAGGAAATCGGGCGCGCTCGCCGGCGCGCCGGCGCCGATCAGCAGCGGCAGAAGCACCTGCTTGCCGCCCGAGAACGGCGCGATCATGGCACCATTCCTCTCGATGACCGAAAGCTCGTCGCCCTGCTGCCAGAGCGCGAAAGCCTCGCGCTCCTCGACACGTACTTCCAGCGTATGCGGGTAGACCTTGCGCACCGCCGCAACCTCGATCCACGGCAGGCCGGAGATCCGTTCGCGCGCTGCCTCGGCATTAAAGCCGATCAGCGACGTCCAGCCATCAAGTTCAAGCCTGTCGAGTATATCGATTTCCGAGGTCTGGCGATTGCCGACCACCTTGACCTGATCGACGGCAAAGCCGGTACGGGCGGTGATGCTCTGCACGATACCGTCGACGTGACCGCCAAGGTAGGCACCATAGGCACTGCTCGAGAAAATCAGCACGGCCGACATCATGGCCGCGGAAAAGCGCGGCGCCTGGAATTCCCCAACGCCCAGGCGCGCCAGAATGCGCACCGGGCGGCGAAGCATGCGCGGCAGTACGAAATGGTCCAACGACAATGACAGGCCGAACAGCGCCGGCCCGGCCGCGCCCCTCTCCCTACCTTGTCCCCATTTCAACGCAGACACGAAGCGTCCTCCACCATCCAACTCAACAAATCGCCAAACGAGTGCCCGGCTTGGGCGGCGATTTCAGGCACCAAAGACGTCGGCGTCATACCCGGCTGGGTGTTGACCTCGAGCCAGACAATCTCGCCGTTTTCGGAATGACGATCGTCATAACGGAAGTCCGAACGGGAAACGCCTCGACAGCCGATCGCTTGGTGAGCCTTGAGCGCCAGTGTTTGTATTTTTTGGTAAATATTCGGTGAAACTTTTGCGGGGCATTCGTGCTTTGATCCCCCGGCGACATATTTTGAATCATAGTCGTAGAAGGAATGGCCGGTCGGGATGATCTCGCAGACCCCCAGCGCCACATCGCCCATCACCGCGCAGGTCAGCTCCCTGCCGTGGATGTAGCGCTCGACCATGACGGTATCGCCATATTTCCACTCCGACGAGCCAAGAACCTGCGGCGGATGCGACTGGCCCTCATGCACGATGACGACACCGAAGCTCGAACCCTCATTGACCGGCTTGACCACATAGGGCGGCTTCATCGGATGCTTGTTCTGGATGGCAAAGCGGCTGGCGACCTTCGATTCGGCGACCACGATGCCGACCGACTTGGCAACCCGCTTGGCCTGCTCCTTGTTCATGGCCAGAGCCGAGGCGAGCACGCCAGAATGGGTGTAGGGAATGCCGAGATATTCAAGGATGCCCTGAATGGTGCCGTCCTCGCCAAAAGGGCCGTGCAGCGCATTGAAGGCGACATCCGGCTTGAGCTCGGCAAGCACGGAGCCGACATCGCGCCCGACATCGACACGGGTGACCTGGTAGCCTTCCTTCTCGAGCTCATCGGCACAAGCCCTTCCCGACGAAAGAGACACGGGCCGCTCGGACGAAAAACCACCCAGCAGGACGGCCACATGCTTGTTTTTCATTCCCCGGCATCCCCTCTCTCACGGCGGACCAAAACCAGATTTTCCGCAACATTGAGTCAGAGTCTCCCGGCAGGTTGCCCCCCAGACGGAAAACGCTGAAAACGCGTCGAACGACTCAAATCAGGAAACGCTTTCGAGCAGAGAATCAGAGAGTTGATTCACTGGCAAGTGCTTACGATTCCGAGAGATTCACTTTCTGAGAAAATGGATGCGAAAAGCGTGTCGTTGAGTCTTTGCGGCAACGGTCGCGGACCGTTTCGGCCTCGTTGAAGTTCATGCATCACATGAACTTCAACGCGCGCCAAAGTGCACCTTAAAGGAGCTGCCCGAGAAACTCCTGCACGGCATGCCCCGGCCGGAAATTGCCGATTCGCTTGATTTCCCATTGCAACCGGATACCGGAATTCTCCAGCACCCGCGTGCGCACCGTCTCGCCGAGATATTCAAGGTCGTAGCCGGTCGCGGTTCCCGTGTTGATCATGAAGTTGCAATGCATCGGCGACATCTGGGCCCCGCCGATCATCAGGCCGCGGCAGCCCGCTCTGTCGATCTCCTTCCAGGCCGACGTGCCTTCCGGATTCTTGAAGGTCGAGCCACCGGTCTTCTCGCGGATCGGCTGCACGGTCTCGCGATGGTTCTGCACGGCCTCCATCGCCGCCTTGATCGCCGTTTTCTCCTCGGCAAAGCCTTCGAACACGGCCGAGGTGAAGATCAGCCCGGAGGGCGCCGCTGAATGGCGATAGGCGTATCCCATATCGGCATTGCTCAGCGTCTGCACATTGCCCTTGCGGTCGAGCGCCCGCACTTCGACGACGCGCTCGCGCGTCTCGACACCATTGGCGCCGGCATTCATCCGCAGCGCACCGCCGATTGCACCCGGAATGCCGTGGTAGAAATGAAAGCCGCCAATGCCGGCCTCGAGCGCCACCGCTGCGACACGCTTGTCGGGGGTCGCAGCTCCCGCCTTGATCCTGATCGGCGAAATCACCTCGGCCTCGCCGAAGCCCTTGGCCGAAAGGCGGATGACAAAGCCCTCGATGCCGCCGTCGCGGACCAAAAGGTTCGAGCCGACGCCAACGACGGTAAGAGGTATTTCTTCAGGAACGGCTTTGAGGAACACCGCAAGATCCTCCTCATCAGCCGGCTGGAACAACGCTTCAGCCAGGCCCCCGGCACGGAACCAGGTGATCTTGTCCATCTCGGCGTTCGGCGTGAGGCGGCCGCGCAGGCCGGCAAGCCGGTCGCCAAGTCTGTCGATCAGGGCCTGGCCGTGCATCATGAGACGGTCCCGCCAAGCTCCTTGGGCAACGCATAGGCCCATTGGGTGATGTTGCCGGCGCCCAGGAAGACGACGAAGTCACCCGGCTTGGCCAGATCACGGATGACGGGCGCGATCGCCGCCGGACCCTCGATGTAGCGCGCGTCGCGATGGCCGCCGGCGCGGATGCGCGACACCAGCGCGTCCGAGCTGACGCCGTCGATCGGCTCTTCGCCGGCCGCGTAGACCGGCGCCACCATCACTGTGTCGGCGTCGTTGAAGCAAGTGGAAAACTCGTTGAACAGATCATGCAGCCGGGTGAAGCGATGCGGCTGGGCAATGGCGATGACGCGACCCTGGGTGGCGCTGCGCGCCGCCTTCAGCACCGCCGAGATCTCGACCGGATGGTGGCCGTAATCGTCGAATATTTCGACGCCGTCCCACGAACCGGTATGGGTGAAGCGGCGCTTGACGCCGGCGAAGGACGACAGGCCCTTCTTGATCGCCTCGGCCGACAGGCCGAGCTCATGCGCGACCGCGATCGCTGCCGTCGCGTTGGAGACGTTGTGGCGGCCGGGCATCGGCAGGCGCAGGCCTGCTATGACAGTCTGGCCGCCTGTCTTGCGGTCGCGGATCACCACGTCGAATTCCGAAATGGCACCTGCCATGCGGTGATTGGTAAAGCGCACGTCGGCCTGCGCATTCTCGCCATAGGTGATGACCCGGCGGTCCTCGATGCGGCTGACCAGCGCCTGCACCTCGGGATGGTCGGTGCACATCACGCCAAAACCGTAGAACGGCACGTTCTCGACAAACTGGCGGAACGCCTCCCGCACCTTGTCGAAGCTGCCATAGTGATCGAGATGCTCGGGATCGATGTTGGTGACGACCGCGATCTCGGCCGGCAGTTTCAGGAAAGTGCCGTCGCTTTCGTCGGCCTCGACCACCATCCATTCGCCGTCGCCCATGCGCGCGTTGGTGCCGTAGGCATTGATGATGCCGCCATTGATGACGGTCGGATCGAGCCCACCGGCATCGAGCAAGGTCGCCACCATCGAGGTCGTGGTCGTCTTGCCATGCGTGCCGCCGATCGCCACCGCCTGGCGAAAGCGCATCAGCTCGGCCAGCATTTCGGCCCGGCGCACGATCGGCAGCAGCTTTTCGCGCGCGGCCTTGAGCTCAGGGTTGGATTTCTTGATCGCCGTCGAGACGACGACAACCTCGGCATCGCCGAGATTCTCGGCCCTATGGCCGACGAAGCATTCGATGCCCTTGTCGCGCAGCCGCTGCACATTGGCGCTTTCGGCCTGATCGGACCCTTGCACCTTGTAGCCGAGATTGTGCAGCACTTCGGCAATGCCGCTCATGCCGATGCCGCCAATGCCGATGAAATGCACAAGGCCGATGGTCTGCGGCATCTTCATGCTTGCGTCCCCTTCCTGAAATCCGAAATGGTTTTTTTGGACGCAATAGCCTCTGTAAGATCAGCGAGCAACCGTGCCGCGTTCGGCCGGCCGGCCGATTTCGCGCCCGCCGCCATCGCCACAAGCCGCTCAGGCTGGTCGATCAGCCCGCCGAGGAGCACTGCGATGCGTTCGGGCGAGAGCGAGGATTGCGGGTGCACTTCGCCGCCGCCGGCAGCGGCAAGGGCCGCCGCGTTCGCCGCCTGGTCGTGGTCGAGCGCGTAGGGGTAAGGCACCAGCAGCGCCGGCCGGCCGATGACGGCGATCTCCGAAACGGTCGAGGCGCCGGAGCGCGAGATCACCAGGTGCGCAGCCGCCATGCGCTGCGCCATGTCGGTGAAGAAGGGTGAGACCTCGGCAGCAACGCCCAGTGCCGCATAGGCCGCCTTGACCCGCGCCACATCATCGGCGCGAGCTTGTTGGGTAATGACCAGCCGCTTGCGCTGAGCATCGGAAAGCAGCGCGATCGCCCCCGGCACGGCATCGGAAAAGAACTGAGCGCCCTGGCTGCCGCCGAACACCAGCAGGCGGAACGGCTGTTCCCCGGTCGATGCCGCATAATTCGTCCTGGCAGCTTCCAGCACGGCCGGCCTGACCGGATTGCCTGTCGTCACCGTCTTGACCCCGGCAGCACTGGTGTCCTGCGGCAGGAAGCCGCCGGCGATGGCATCGACACGGCCGGCCAGCGCCCGGTTGGCGCGCCCCATCACCGCGTTCTGCTCATGGATCAGGGTCGGCACCTTGCGCCGTGTCGCCGCGTAGAGCGGCGGCAAGGTCGGATAGCCGCCAAAGCCGACGACCGCATCCGGCTTGATCCTGGCGATGACGGCGGAAGCCTGGCGCACGCCGCGCCAGATTTTCCAGAAGGCACCAAGCAGGGCAAAGGGGTTTTTCGAGCCCATCGTCGCCGACTGGATCGGATGGACGGCTGCGGCCGGGAAATGGCCGGCGAAACGCTCTGCACGGTCGTCGGTCGCCAGATGCACTGACCAGCCGCGCTCGTTCAGCTCATGCGCCAGCGCTTCGGCCGGGAAAAGATGCCCACCGGTGCCGCCTGCCGCGAGAAGGATGACGCCTCTGGCCATATCACTCCGCCGGCAGGGCGCGTTGCGACAGGCCAAAGCCCATCTGCTTGCGCTTTTCCGGCCGCTTGCGTGTCAGCGCCAGCACCATGCCCATCGAGATGGCGATGGCGATCTGCGAGGAGCCGCCATAGGAGATGAACGGCAGCGTCATACCTTTGGCCGGCACAAGCTGGAGATTGACGCACATGTTGATGACCGCTTGCAGGCCAAACACGGTGACGAGGCCGCCGACCGCATAGCGGGTGAAATCGTCATGCTCCTTCAGCGCCGTGTTGAGGCCGCGCAGCACGATGAAGGCGAAGATCGACATGATGAAGAAGCACATGATCAGCCCGAACTCTTCGCCCGCGACCGAGAAGACGAAGTCGGCATGGCTATCGGGAATGACGCGCTTGACTGTGCCCTCGCCCGGCCCGACACCGAACCAGCCGCCATTGATCAGCGCTTCGCGCCCCATGTCGACCTGGAACGTGTCGCCCTCGCCGGTGAGGAACTTGTCGATGCGCAAGGCAACGTGCGGGAACACCGTATAGGCGGCAAAGACGCCACCGACGCCGGCCGCGCCGAGCGCGACGATCCACAGCCAGGGCAGCCCGGCCATGAAGAACATGATGCCCCAGGTGCCGGTCGTCAGCATGGTCTGGCCGAGGTCCGGTTGCGCCACCAGCAGCGATACGACCAGCACCAGCAGCAGCATGGCAAACAGATTGCCCGGAATGTCAGGCTGGCGCTTGTGCTCGGCGAACAGCCAGGCGCACATGATGACGAAGGCCGGCTTCAGGAATTCCGACGGCTGGATCGACAGGCCTGCAAGCGACACCCAGCGGCGCGCACCCTTCACCTCGACGCCGATGTAGAGCACCGCCACCATCAGCACCAGCATCAGGCACAGGATGACCAGCGCCATGCGCCGGATCTGCCTGGAATCGAGGAAGGAAACGGCCAGCATCACGCCGAGCGCCGGCACGGTGAAGATGATCTGCCTGGTGGCAAAGTGGAAACTGTCGAGGCCGATGCGTTCGGCCACCGCCGGGCTGGCAGCGAAGGACAAGACGATGCCAAGCCCCATCAGCGACAGGAACGCCGCCAGGAACCAGCGATCGATCGTCCACCACCAGGTCGCAACCGGACTTTTGTCGAGACGGCTCTGCATTATCGTGCCCCTCCGATGGGTTTCACACCCTCGATAGCATTCGCAGCTTGCCTGAAGGCTTCGCCGCGGACTTCGAAATTCTTGAACTGGTCGAAGCTGGCGCAGGCCGGCGACAGCAGCACCACCGCCTCACCGCTGTCGTCCTTGGCCGCATCATGCGCGGCGTGCTCGACCGCCGCGGCCAGCGTGCCTGAAATCTCGTAGGGAACTGCCTCGCCCAGCGTCGCCGAAAAAGCCGGCGCCGCCTCGCCGATAAGATAGGCCTTGGCGATGCGCGGGAAGAAGCCGCGCAAGGGTTCGATGCCGCCTTCCTTGGGCAGGCCGCCGGCGATCCAGTAGATGCGCGCGAAGCTGGACAGCGCCGGCGCCGCCGCATCGGCATTGGTCGCCTTGGAATCGTTGATGAACAGCACATGGTCCTTGCGGCCGACCTGCTCCATGCGGTGCGCGAGGCCGGGAAAGCTTTCCAGCCCCGACTGGATCTCGCCAAGCTCCAGCCCGACCTTGAGGCAAGCGGCGACCGCCGCCAGAGCGTTCTGGGCATTGTGCTGGCCACGCAGCGAGCCGATGCCTTCGAGGAAGGCGACACGGCTGTAACGGCCGTGCACGGCTTCCATCAGATTGCTGCCATCGGCGAAATAGCCATCGGTCAGCGGCAGGCGCTTGGAAATGCGGATGACAGGCCGGCCCGCCCGCTCCAACCGCTCGGCGATCTGCGCGCACCAGGAATCGTCGATGCCGACGATCGCCGTCTCGCTGCCGGCCACCAGCCGCTCCTTGATCGCGGCGTAGTGCTGCATGGTGCCGTGGCGGTCGAGATGATCGGGCGTCAGGTTAAGCAGGATGCCTGCCGTCGGATTGATCGAGGGCGCGAGGTCGATCTGGTAGGACGAGCATTCGACCACATAGTGCCGATCGGGCTCGGGTGGATCGAGCGTCATTACCGCGCGGCCGATATTGCCGCCCATCTGGGTGTCGCGTCCCGCGGCTTTCAGGATATGCGCGGTCAGCGCGGTCGTCGTCGACTTGCCGTTGGTGCCGGTGATGGCGATGAAAGGCGAATTTGGCGCGCTCAGCATCCGCTCGCGGCAGAAAAGCTCGATGTCGCCGATGATCTCGACGCCCGAACCGCGCGCCAGCTCCACCGTCCAATGCGGCTTGGGATGCGTCAGCGGCACACCTGGCGACAGCACGAAGGCCGAGAATTTCGCCCAGTCGGCGCCGCGGAGATCGGCGGTTGCGATGCCGGCAGCCGTTGCCTTGGCCACGCTTTCGGGATTGTCGTCCCAAGCCAGCACGTCCGCGCCGCCCTCGATCAGTGCGCGCGCCGTCGCGATCCCCGAGCCACCGAGCCCGAAGAGCGAAACGCGCTTGCCTGAAAAGGATGCGGCGGGGATCAAGGGGCTTCCTATCTCAGCTTGAGGGTCGACAGGCCGACCAGCGCCAGGATGACGGCGATGATCCAGAAGCGGATCACCACCTGGCTTTCGGTCCAGCCGAGCTTTTCGAAATGATGGTGGATCGGCGCCATCAGGAACACCCGCTTGCCGGTCATCTTGAAGTAGCCGACCTGGATGATGACCGACAGGATTTCCACGACGAACAATCCGCCGACGATGACCAGAACGATCTCGTGCTTGGTGGCGACCGCAACGGTGCCGATCAGGCCGCCCATGGCCAGCGAGCCGGTGTCGCCCATGAAGATCGCCGCAGGCGGCGCATTGAACCAGAGGAAGCCCAGACCAGCGCCGATGACCGCGCCGAGCACGACCGCCAGTTCACCGGTGCCGGGCACGAAATGGATCTGCAGATATTCGGCGAACACGGCGTTGCCGGAGAGATAGGCGATGACACCGAAGGAAGCCGCCGCGATCATGATCGGCACGATCGCCAGTCCGTCCAGACCGTCGGTGAGGTTCACAGCATTGCCGGCGCCGACGATGACGAAGCAGGAGAACGGAATGAAGAACCAGCCGAGATTGACGATGAATTCCTTGGCGAAGGGAAATGTCAGCGACGAAGAGAACGGCGCCTGGCCATTGTGCATGATCACCCAGGCGGCGATGCCGGCAATGACAAATTCAAGCGCAAGGCGTGCCTTGCCGGAAAAGCCGAGATGCGACTGCTTGGTTACCTTGAGATAGTCGTCGTAGAAGCCGATCGACCCGAAGCCCAGCGTCACCAGCAGCACCACCCAGACATAGATGCTCGACAGGTTCGCCCACAAAAGCGACGAGCCGATGATGCCCGACAGGATCATCAGGCCGCCCATGGTCGGCGTGCCGGCCTTCTTGAAATGTGTCTGCGGCCCATCGGCGCGGATCGGCTGACCCTTGCCTTGCCGCAGCCGCAGCGAATTGATGATGGTCGGTCCGAAGATGAAGACGATCAGCGCCGACGTGATCAGCGCCCCGCCGGTGCGGAAGGTGATGTAGCGGAAGACATTGAAGACCGAGACCTTGTCCGCAAAATCGACGAGCAGTGTAAACATGCGTTTTCGTCCCCCGACCTAGGTCTGTTTTCTAGCTGTCGATTCAGCCGGGAATTTGCCCAGCAGCGCATCGACCAGTTTTGCAAAACCGATGCCCTTCGACGATTTGATCATCACCACGTCACCCGGCTTAAGCGCGGCAAGCAGCACCGGCTTCAGCTCCTCGACACCAGCGCGGTATTCCGTCTTGATCTCAGCCGGCAGCGCTTCGGCCAGCGCCCGCATTTCCGGGCCGCCGAGGAAGACGGTCTGTGTCCCGGTGCCGACGATGAGTTCGGCAAGGGCTGCATGCAGCTTGGCCGAATGGTCGCCGAGTTCGAGCATGTCGCCGAGCACGGCGATGCGGCGGCCCTCGCCCGTCACAGGCGTCGCGTTGAGCAATGCCATGGCAGCAGCCATCGATGCCGGATTGGCGTTGTAGCTTTCGTCGATCAGCGTGATCGGTCCACCTGGGTGGCTCGAAGTCGAGCCACCGGGATGGCGCAGCACATGGCGCTTGCCGCGCCCGCGCTCGGCCGAAAGATCGGCCAGTGCGAGTGTCACCTTGTCGAGATCGGCCCCGACCAGATGTGCCGCCCCCAGCACCGCCAGCACGTTCTGCACCATATGGCGGCCGGGCGCGCCGATCCGCGCCGTCACTTCGTGGCCGCCGATCCTGGCGATGATATCGGAATGATCCGCATGCAGTTCGCATTTGGTGAGCTTGAAGGTAGAGCGCGCATTCTCGCCGAAGCCGTAGACGTGCTCGACACCGGCTGCATGGGCCATCTTGTCGAGCAGCTTGAAGCGCGTATCGTCGCGGTTGAGGACGGCGGCCCCCTCGGGCTCCAGCCCCTCGAAAATCTCGGCCTTGGCCTTGGCGATCTCGTCCAGATTGCGGAAGAAACCTAGGTGGGCGGCCGCGATCATGGTGACGATGGCGACATGCGGCCTCACCATCTTGACCAGCGGACGGATCTCGTCGGGATGGTTCATGCCGATCTCGAACACGGCATAGTCGCAATCATCGGGCATGCGTGCCAAAGTCAGCGGCACGCCCCAGTGATTGTTGAAGGACTGCGCCGAGGCATGCACCTTGCCGGCGGCTTGCAGCACATGGCGCAGCGCTTCCTTGGTGGTGGTCTTGCCGGCCGAACCGGTCACAGCGATGATTTTCGCGCTCGAGCGGGCGCGCGACGCAACTCCAAGCTTTTCCAGCGCGACCAGCACGTCCTCGACGACGATGATCGGCGCCGTCAGCCGGCCGAGCGACGGCAGCTTGCCTTCGGCCACCACCAGCACGCCGGCGCCAGCCTTGATGGCGGCGGTTGCGAAGTCATGGCCGTCCATCGCCTCGCCCTTGATAGCGAAGAAGGCGTCGCCCGGCTGCAGGCTGCGGCTGTCGATCGAAATGCCTGAAATGCCTTCCGGCATCGGCCCGAGCGGCCGCCCGTCCATGGCGGCAACCAGCGCCTCGGAGGTCCACAGCAAGCTCATGCGGCACGCTCCACGAGTGCCGCGCGAACCTCCTCGTGATCGGAAAAATGCAAGGTCTCGGAGCCGATCGTCTGGCCCTCCTCGTGCCCCTTGCCGGCCACGATCAGCGTGTCGCCGGCATGCAGCATGGCGACCGCCTCATGAATCGCCTGGCGCCGGTCGCCGATCTCGATGGCACCGGGAGCGGCGGCCAAAATAGCGGCGCGGATCGTTTCCGGCACTTCGGAGCGCGGATTGTCGTCGGTGACGATGACGACATCTGCAAGTCGCGTCGCAATCTCGCCCATGATCGGTCGCTTGCCGCGGTCGCGGTCGCCGCCGCAGCCGAACACGACGATGACGCGGCCGGTGGTGAACGGCCGGACCGAGGCCAGAACGTTTTCCAGCGCGTCCGGCTTGTGGGCATAATCGACATAGACCGGCGCGCCGCTGGCGGTGGTGCCGACGAGGTCGAGCCGGCCCGGCGCGCCCTTCAGTTTCTCCAACGCCATCAAGGCCTTGGCGACAGGTGTTCCCGTGGAGATGGCAAGACCCGCCGAAACCAGCGCGTTCGAAATCTGGAAATCACCGGCCAACGGCAGGTCGATCTCGTAGAGCACGCCATCGGCCTCGACTTCGGCGCGTTGGCGGTGGCGCTCGTGCTCGACCCGCTTCAGCCTGAGGAAATCGCCATGGCGGCCGACCGTCAGCACATTGAGCCCGGCGCCCTGTGCGGCCCCGATCGTCGGCGCCGACCATGGATCGTCGGCGAAGATCACGGCTGGTGCGCCCTTCGGCAGCAGCGTGTCGAACAGACGCAGTTTGGCGCGGTGATAGTCCTCGATGGTCGGATGATAGTCCATATGGTCACGGCCGAGATTGGTGAAGCCGCCGGCGGCCAGCTTCACGCCGTCGAGGCGGCGCTGGTCGAGTCCATGGCTGGAGGCTTCCATCGAGGCGTGGGTGACGCCGGCACCCGCCAATTCCCGCAGCAATTGATGCAGGGCGACCGGATCGGGTGTCGTCAGCGAGCCATAATCGTTGCGCCCAGGCGCCACCACGCCGGTGGTGCCGATCGAAGCGGCGGCATAACCGGCCTGCTCCCAGATCTGCCTGGTGAAGGCGGCGACCGACGTTTTGCCGCTGGTGCCGGTCACCGCGACCATGATCTCAGGCTGCTTGCCGGAATAACGGGCGGCACTCAGCGCCAGCGCCAGGCGGGGATCGTCGACCGCCAATACCGGAACCGACAGCCCTGCAATGGTGCTGCCCTTGCCCGCCACGATCGCGGCCGCACCGCGCGCAGCGGCATCTGCGGCATAAACGGCACCATCGGCCTTGGTTCCGGCGAGCGCAAAAAAGACAACGCCCGGTTTTACCTGGCGGGAATCCGAAGAAATCCCTGTAACCTCCAGATCGACGGAAGCTATTCCCTCGACGGGCAGGATACCGGCTAGATCTCTGAGCTTCATCGAGTCCCGTTCACCGCAACAAAATAGCGCGCTGTTGCCGGCGCGCCCTAAGAATCACTGATAGGAAACCAGCGTTGCACCATTTTCATGGCTGAAATCTGGCTTCACGCCAAGCATGGCAGCTGAACGCCTGATGATATTGCCGGCCATGACCCCCGCATTTGCGGCCGCAACATCCGTCATACCAGGCTTTTCCGGGTGCGGGGCATCGGCAATGGTAAACACCAGATACTGCGGATCGTCCATCGGGAAGGCGGCGACGAAAGTGTTGAAATTCAAGTCCTTGGAGTAACGGCCATTGACGACCTTCTCGGCCGTTCCGGTCTTGCCACCAACGCGGTAGCCGGGGACTCTGGCGTTTCTGGCAGAGCCCTTTTCGGCATTGAGCGAATAGAGGTAGCGCATGCCTTCGACGGTCTTTTCGCTCACCACTCTCTTGGCGGTGGCCATCGCTTCCGCCTGCGTCCGCACCAAAAAGGTGGGGTTCATCAGGAAGCCGCCATTCATCAACGCCGCGCAGCCCACAGCCGCTTGCAGCGGCGTCGTCGACACGCCATGGCCGAAGGCGATGGTGAATGAATTGACCTGTTTCCAGACCTTCGGTTCAGTCGGACGGGCAGTCTCCGGCAATTCGGTCTGCATCCTGTCCAGAATGCCAAGGCGGTGCAGGAATTCGCGATGCCCCTCGATGCCGACCATCTCGGCTTCCCTGGCCGACCCGATATTGGACGAATAGAGGAACACCTCCGGCAACGACAGCACACGGTTCTTGCCGTGGAAATCGTGAATGGCCTGATGGCCGACCCGGATTGGATGCGAAGCATCGAAGCGGCTCGCCATCGTCGCCTTGCCGGAATCGAGCGCCATGGCGGATGTGAAGCTCTTGAAGGTCGAGCCCATCTCGTAGAGGCCCGCCGACATGCGATTCAGCCGGTCCTTGTCCTGTGCATTGTAGGGATTGTTCGGATCAAAATCCGGCACGGAAGCCATGGCCACCACTTCGCCGGTCTTGACGTTGAGCACGACGGCGCCGGCCCCCATGGCACGATAGCGCTCAAGGCCGGCGGCGATCTCGTCGCGCACCACATGCTGCACGCGCAGATCGATCGAAAGCTTTACCGGCTTGAGATCCTTGGCAATGGCAAGGCCCGATGCCTGCAAGTCGCTCAAGCCTTGCTCGTCCACATATTTCTCCATTCCGGAGATGCCCTGGTTGTCGATGTTGGTGAGGCCGACAATGTAGGACGAGGTCTCGCCGCTCGGATAGAAGCGGCGCTTTTCGGTGCGGAAGCCGAAACCGGGAATGCCGAGCTGCATGATGTCGGACTGTTGCTTCGGCGTCAGCTGCCGCTGCAGCCAGACGAAACCGGCGCCGCTCTTCAGCTTATGGTAGGTCCGCTCATAGTCGATGTCCGGAAGCACCGTCGACAGCTTCTCGATCGCCTCGTCGGCGTCGACAATGCGGCGCGGTTCTGCAAACAGCGACGCCGTCTTGATATCGGTGGCCAGCACTTCGCCGTTGCGGTCGACGATGTCGGGCCGCGATGCCGTCACCCGGCTCTGCGGACCGCCCGACATATCGGGGGTCTGGAAGCCGAGATAGACCAGCCGCCCTGATATGGTCGAGAAGATGCCGAAGAACACCGCCATCGTCATGACGATGCGCGTCCTGCCCTTGCCGCCGGTCGCCTTGCGGGCGCCCTCGACCACGATCGATCCATCCTCACTCGTCCTGGCGCGACGCTTCAGCAGTTTGCCGATCATTGGGCGATGCCTCCGGTCACGACGGGATCCTTACTGTCCGAAGGCGCTTGGTCGGAATTGTCGGCCATGCCGCCCTGGCGTCCCGACAGGATGTCCTGGATGTCAAGGGATTTGGCCGGCAGGTCGCCGATGCCGCCGATCTGACGAGCGCTGACCGGCTCGAGTTCGAGCTGCGACTTGTAGAGTTCAGCCAGCTTCTGCAGCCGCGAGGGCTGGGTAAGCAGGCTCCAGTCGGCCTTGAGCAGGTCGATCGTGTCCTCCTCATAGCGTATCTGCGCATGGATCTTCTGCACCGAAGCCAATTGTTCCTCGGCCTCGCGCTTGGCCTTGTAGGTAAGGGCCGCGACCGCAACCATGACGGCGATCAGGACAATGTCGCTGGTACGAAACACGTGTTACCTCTCCCCCGGCCGGTCGATACCGGGAAGCTTTGGAAGGCCGAAAATCGAAAAATCACTGCCGCGCGCCGGCGCCTCGGTGCGGATCGCCGCGCGCAGCCTGGCCGAACGGGCGCGCGGATTGGCCGCCACCTCGGCGTCGCCGGCAGTCACGCCGCCGCCCGCCTTGCGGAACGTCGCGGTGCGCGCATGAGCCTCGGGCAGGTGACGTGAGCCGGTCGCAACATCGGCCCGGTCGGCGATGAAGCGCTTGACGATGCGGTCTTCCAGCGAATGGAACGTCACCACGGCGAGCCGACCGCCCGGCTTCAGCGCGCGTTCGGCCGCGAACAGCGCCTTGGCCAGTTCGCCAAGCTCGTCATTGACGAAGATGCGCAGCGCCTGGAAGACGCGCGTCGCCGGATGGATCTTGTCCTTCGGCGCCCGGCCGATATGCGTCTCGATGGCGTCGGCCAGTTCCAGCGTCCGTTCGAACGGGCGCTTTTCGCGGCGCGCCTCGATCATGCGGGCGATGCGTCCGGCATGGCGCTCCTCGCCGAGAAAGCCGAAGATACGGGCAAGGTCGCCCGGCTTGAAGGAATTGACGACATCGGCGGCGCTGAGGCCCGATTGCGCCATGCGCATGTCGAGTGGCCCGTCGGCGCGGAACGAAAACCCGCGCTCGGCCTGGTCGAGCTGCATCGAGGACACGCCGATGTCGAGCACGACGCCCTCGGCGATCTCGACATGTTCGTCCAGCGTCGAGAACGGCGCCTGCACCAGCCGCAGCCGGCCGCCGGACTGCGCTTCCAGATCGCGCCCGGCATCGATTGCATCCGGATCGCGATCGATCGCCACAACCGAGGCGCCCGTCGCCAGAATGGCCCTGGTGTAGCCGCCGGCGCCGAACGTGCCGTCGATGATGATGTCGCCCTGCGCCGGCGCCAGTGCTTCAAGCACTTCGGCAAGCAGGACCGGAATGTGGCGGGCCGATCCGCCAACGGCGTGCCCACCTACGGCGCGAGGAAGGTCATCGCCGTGGCCTGCCGTCATTCCGGTCGCTCCCCAGGCTTCGTCCCCTGCCGAAGCTGCAAAAGCCGTGCCCGCGCCTGCGCCCCATAGGCGGCAAGCCGTCCCGGCTCCCAGATCTGAAAGAAATTGCCGCGCCCGACAAAGGCCACCTCGGCCGAAATGCCCGTGTGTTCGCGAAGGAAATCGCTCATCGTGATGCGGCCATCCTGGTCGAGTTTCAAGAAGGCTCCTTCGCCATGGCAGAAGAACGACATATCGTCCGCCGTCTGCAGGAAGGGATCCTCGAGCGCTATGCGCTGCTCGTAGCGGTCGAGCAGATCGAGCCCGCCGACATCCATCGCCGGCAGATCCAGGCAGCGTAGCGCATAGAGTTCCGAATAGCCGCGTTTCTGCACGACGGCACGGAAATGCGCGGGAACGGACACCCGCCCCTTCGCATCGATCCTGCTCACCGAGTTTGACAGAAACCGGTCCATTACACGCTACGGCCGCTTGCGCCGCCGCACCCCTCTCCATCTTGTCGCCGGCGCCGCCGCGGCGCCTTCCCTGGCCCGTATCAGTCTCGTCCGCACGGGCAAAAACCGGCAAACGCGCAGCCGCCGCGGCTGCCCGATTGGCGTACGCTTTACCCTGACACGGAACGAAGGCTTTGATGTCTGGATGGGATATCATGGGGCACTATGGGCGTCAACGGGATTAGGCTTCACAAACACGCGCGCCGCGACCAATGAGAACAGCCTCGACGACACGTCTCGTCTTTATCGTCTATTAAGCCTAACGAAGCGTTTAGAGCCGCTTGGCCCAACCGGACGCGCCTTGCCGCGCGCCGCTGCCGGGCATAGCGTCTCGCCACATCTCGTCGGTCGCAAACAGGGTTGGAAATTCGATGTCTGAAACAGCAAAGTCACGCGCTGCAGCACTTCCTCATCTGCGTCGCAGCGGGCTTGCCATGGGCGATTCCATTCCCCTGCCCCTGACCATGGCCGCCATTTTTCATGCGCCCGGCGACGCCACCGGCTTCAACCAGTATGGCCGCTTCAGCAACCCGACCTGGGACGCGGTCGAACATATGCTGGCTCATCTGGAGAGTGCGCCGTGCGTTGCCTTCCCTTCAGGAATGGCGGCAATCTCGGCGGCGTTTTTTGCCATGCTCAAGGCCGGCGACCGTATCCTGCTGCCTTCAGACGGCTATCACACGACGCGGGCTTTGGCCGATCGCTTCCTCAAGCCGCTCGGCATCACCTACGATGTCAGGCCGACCTCGACCTTCCTCGATGGCGGCTTCGATGGCTATCGGCTGGCGTTTGTCGAAACCCCTGCCAATCCGGGGCTGGATATCTGCGATATCGCCGCCGTTGCCGATGCTGTTCACAAAGCCGGCGCGATCCTTGTCGTCGACAACACGACCATGACACCCTTCGGCCAGCGGCCGCTCGACCATGGCGCCGATATCGTCGTTGCCGCCGACACCAAGGCACCCAATGGCCACTCCGACGTGCTGTTCGGCCATGTGGCCAGCCGCAATGCCGATATCATCGCCGCCGTGACCGGCTGGCGCGAAGTTTCCGGCAGCATTCCCGGACCATTCGAAGCCTGGCTGGTGCACCGCGGCCTGGAGACACTGGATGTGCGCTTCGATCGCATGTGTTCCTCGGCGGAAGTCATCGCGCGGCGGCTGCAGGGCCATCGGGCAATCAGCGGTCTGCGTTATCCCGGACTGGAAGGCGATCCGTCGCACAACCTTGCCCGCGCCCAGATGGAGCGCTTTGGCTTTCTCATTTCTTTCGAGCTCGCCTCGGAGGACGAGGCCGAGGATTTCATCAACAATTGCGCCTTGATGCAGGCCGCGACATCCTTCGGCGGCGTCCACACCTCCGCCGAGCGGCGCTTGAAGCGAGGCGATGCCGTTGCCGCCGGCTTCGTTCGCCTCTCGGTCGGCTGCGAGCCGGTGGACGAGCTCTGGAAGGCGATCGAGGCGTCACTGGACAAGATCGGCGGCTGACGAAACGGCTACGCGCCGACGTCATCGGCCTCGATGTTGCGCTTGCCATGCAGCACGCGGATTATTTCGATCGCATCGTCATCGACCCGGTACAAGGTGAGATAGTCGCCAACGACCAGATGACGGATGCCTGGCGCGATGTCGTCGCGCGGTGCGCCTAAGAAGGGATAGGTGGCAGTTGCCGCCACCGCGCCTCGATGCGATCGAGCAACCGATCGGCCGCAGCCTCGCTGTCGCGTGCAACATGAAGCCAGATCGCGATCAAATCGTCTTCTGCGCGCGCATTCCGGACGATGGGCAGCAGATTCATGCCGCGTCGTCAGATCGCAGGCGTCTCCTCGCTTCAGCCTTGATGTCATCCATTGACGCAAATCGACCAGGCCCGCTGTCGATCCCTTCCTGCACCAGCTTGCGCAATTCCTCGACCGTGTAGCCATGCAGGTCGCGCCGGTCTTTCCACTGTCTGAGCGCGTCGCGGATCACTTCGCTGGCCGATGCATATTCGCCGGCGGCGACTACATCGTCCACCGCCGCCGCCAGTTCCGGCGACAGCGTGATGCTGCGTTTGTCGACCTGTCCCATGAGAGGCTCCCGATGCTATCAGCTGATCCATGGTACGATTTAATCGCACCAGTTTCAAGCAATAGCCGGCCCTCGCTCGCATGGATGGATCGGTGAACAAACTTGAATCAGCAGGCGCGCCCGAGGGCGCAACCTGTTGATATCAAGAGACTTCTCTTCGATATCGCGGGAGAAAAAATTGCCAGCTGGCCTGTAAGCCGGGTTCTGTATGGCCCTCGCCCCTTGCGAGGCGAGAACGTGGCGGCCATTCATCTTGGGCGCATGTTGCCATGTGCCTCACGCAACCTACCCGGACGGTGAGCCGGAAACAGCCCTCGAGGGTTTCCCCCCGCACCGCCCCTATTCGGTCTTGCTCCCGGTGGGGTTTACCGTGCCGCTCCTGTTGCCAGTCGCGCGGTGGGCTCTTACCCCACCCTTTCACCCTTACCCCGAATCCGGCAAGCCGGATCGTGGCGGTTTGCTTTCTGTGGCACTTTCCCTGGGGTCGCCCCCGCCGGCCATTAACCGGCACCGTGTTTCCATGGAGCCCGGACTTTCCTCACCCACGACCTTTCGGCGTTTGCGGGTGCGGCCGCCCAGCCAGCTGGCAGAGCGTATAAAGGGGTTCACGCCCGAAAACGCAAACGAAAAAGCAGACTTATGCGGGCGATCCCAGCGCAGCCATCTGCACCTTCACCTTGCCGCAATAGGCTGCCGACACCGGGTTCATCCGCGTTGCGGCGTGGCCGGCATTGTATTTCAGAATTGTGCCGCAGGTCGTGCCGCCGCCGAGGCTCCGCGCCATGGCAAGGTATTTCATCCCGTATTTGATGTTGGTGTCGGGATCGAACAGACCCTTGGCGGAGCCGCTATAGCCCATCATCCGAGCCGTGGCCGGCTTGATCTGCATCAGGCCGATCTCGCCGGCGCCGCCGACGATGTTGGGCCGATAGTTGCTTTCGATCTGGATAACCGCCGAGGCGAGCGATACCGGAACGCCTTCGATCGCCGCATAGCGGGCAACGATTGCGGAATACTGCCCGCTGCTGGCCACCGCGGCCGCCGAGGCTGCCGCGTTCCGGACACCGATCGACGCCGTTGCCGTCATGTCGACGGTTTTTCGGCCACGCTTCGTCTGCTTTCTGGCGGACTTCTTCGGCTTGGACCAGCTTGCTTTTTCCATTTTCGCGGAAGCCCGCTTCGTCGCCTTGGCGTCCTGGCCTGCCTTGCCGCTTCTGGCCTGTGGGGCCTTGCCGCTTTTCGCGGATGCCACGACAGGCCCTTGATCGGCTCGCGGGCTGAGGGGCGCGGCATCTGCGGCACTGAAGGCAAAGGTCATTACGCCGGCAGCAAGAGCTGCCGTTAAAACGGTAAATTTCTGCATGTGATCCTGTTCTGTCTGAACCGCGCGAAGATGTTCGCGCAGCAACGCCTAACCAACGTCGGAACAACCCGGGGGCTTGGGGTCCGACATCTACACGTCAGCCGTTTGACGCCCGAATTGGTGTCAAACAAGGCCAGGCAAGTCACTTTGAGTGACAGCTTGTAACTTAAGGATTGGAAAGAATTGCTTGGAAGAGGCTTCCCGGGGGTCAGCGCCTCACGGAAGCAAGCAGCCTTTGCAGCGTCCGCAGCGTCGAGCCGTCGGCAACGCCGTCCACCTTGCGCGGCCGGAAATGACGCTGGAAGGCCTCGACCACCGCCTCGGTCTGCCGGTCGAAAACGCCGGATATTTCAACGCCATAACCGTAGAGCGCCAGCATCGACTGCAACGCTTCGACGTCGCCGCCGGTGTCGCCGGTTGTCAGAGTGGCGCCTCGCCTGACGGGTGCGGCCGCCACGAGATGACCGACACCGGCCTCGAACAGCGTTCGCCACGGAAACTTCTCGCCGGGATCGATCTTGCGCCCCGGCGCAATATCGGAATGCGCGAGTACCCGCTCGGCGGCGATCGAATGCCGACCGGCGATCCCACGGCACAGCCCGATCACCACATCGATCTGCCGCCGGGGAAAACCGGGATAGCCCAGCGAATGCCCCGGATTGACGATCTCGATGCCGACCGAACAGGAATTGATGTCGGCGCGTCCGAACCACGAACTCTTGCCGGCATGCCAGGCGCGGTCGCTTTCCCTGACCATCTGCACGATATGGCCATTCTCGTGGACGAGATAATGCGACGAGACCTCGCTGGCCGGGTCGCAAAGCCAAGCCTCGGCCCCGGCGCCGGTCGCCATACCGGTGTAGTGCAGCACGATCATGTCAGGCCTGGGCGTCTCGCGCCGCGGGCCGAAATTCGGCGATACCCTGACTTCGGCACGTGGCTCGTCGGGCAGAAAGCCGCTCATGCGTGGCGCAGGCCCCGCTCGATCATCTCGTAGGCGGCGTTGATCGCCGCCACCCTGGTGGTCGCGATCTTGATGAATTCCTGAGGCAGGCCGCGCGCGATCAGCCGGTCCGGATGATTGTCGGAAACCAGCTTGCGATAGCGTTTCCTGACCTCTTCGAACGGCTTGCCGCGCTCGATGCCAAGCACGACATAGGGATCCCCGGCGCCGAGATTGACGTGCCGCGCCATGATGGCCTCGTAATGCGCTTCGTCGATGCGGAAAATCTCGGCGATGCGGTGCAGGAAGTGGCCTTCGCGCTCGTGCACCAGCCCGTCGGCCTTGGCGATGTGGAACAGACCGTCGAGTATGTCTTCCAGCATCACGCAATTGGAATGCCCGGAACCGCACATCTGCGCCATCCGCTCGGCATAGGTCTCGAAACCGGCCACGTCGCGTTGGGCGAGATCGAACAGACGCGCCACATTGCGCGTCTCCTTCGGCGGCACTTCGAAGATTTCCTGGAACGCGCGCACCTCGTCCTGGGTGACGATGCCATCGGCCTTGGCCATCTTGGCCGACAGCGCGATCATCGCCACCGAAAAGGCGACACGCCGGCGCAAATCCGCATCGCCGGCGAAAACCGTGCGCACGGCCTCGACCACGTCGGCGACACCCGACGAGGCTGAGGATGAAACGCGGGTGATGAATTCGCCGAGGCGATCCCAAATCGACATGGCCTGCTTCTTAGAGCCACCGCCCGCTCCTATCAAGCCGGGACAGTGCCGCAGGCTTTGCGCGACAAATAGATCGGACTCGAACGCCACGGCGCTCGGACAATATGAAAAAGGCCGGCGCGAGCCGGCCTTTCTCATTCATCACACGAAGTACTGCTTGCTCACTACTGCGCGGGCGCAGGAGCTGGTGTTGCCGGAGCCGGCTCGGCAGGCTTCTCGGGTGTGATGCTCTTCGTGGTCGAATTATCCGTTGCCGGAGGCGTCGCGGCCGGCGGCGTGGCTTCCGGGGTAGCCGGCTTCATCGGTTCCTCGGCGGCCGGCGGATTGGTGCTCTGGGTGGTGGTATTGTCCGTACCGCTGTCACTGCAGGCGGCGACGCCAAGCAAGGCCAGAGCGGAAACGGACGCGAGAATGAGCTTTTTCATTTTGTCTCTCCTTCAACACACGCTCACGTTGCCGTGAGCGGTCGAAGGACAAATGCGTCAGACGACCATGAGTTTCGTAACGTTGCGTTTCCGCATGTAACATCGTCTGGTTCATTTGCGATTGCCGCTCGGGCCGTGGCCAACTAACAGAATGTGCCGAACCACCGATCGAACAGAAGAGCGACAGGGGCTGTCATGACCGAAAAATGGGATTTCTGGATCGACCGCGGCGGCACATTCACCGATATCATCGGCCGAGATCCGGAAGGCGGGCTGCACCCGCGCAAGCTTCTCTCCGAAAATCCCGAAGCCTATAACGATGCCGCCATCCAGGGCATTCGCGACCTCCTTGGCTTGTCGTCCGGAGACACGATCCCAAGCGGCCTGATCGGCGACATCAAGATGGGCACCACGGTCGCCACCAATGCGCTGCTGGAGCGCAAGGGCGACCGCGTGCTTTTGCTCATCACCAAGGGCTTTCGCGATGCGCTGAAGATCGCCTACCAGGCGCGCCCCGACATCTTCGCCAAGGAGATCGTCCTTCCCGAACAGCTCTACGAGCGCGTCATCGAAATCAACGAGCGTGTGCGCGCCGATGGCCGCGTCGAACAATTGCTCGACATCGCCGCCTGCCGGCCGGCGATCGAACAGGCCAGGGCCGACGGCATCGACGCCGTCGCCATCGTCTTCATGCATGCGTGGAAATACCCCGACCACGAGAAGGCCGTGGCAAAGGTCTGCCGAAAGCTTGGTTTCAGCCAGGTTTCGGTCAGCCATGAGGTCTCGCCGCTGATCAAGCTGGTCGGCCGAGGCGACACCACCGTGGTCGACGCCTATCTGTCGCCGATCCTGTCGCGCTATGTGCAAAGGGTGGCGGGCGAGCTGGGCGTGGCGCCAATCTCCCCCCTTGTGGGAGGTGAGGAGCGATCGGCCGAAGGCCGAGAAAAAACCAACGATTTGGCTTTTTCAGCGACGAACGCCCGGAGCCATAGCGAAGGGCAGTCGGCGAAGCCGACAGAGGGGGGCGCTGTCCCGCCAACGCCTTATTCTGTCACGCCCCCCTTTGCCGTGCCGGGCATCTCCCCCACAAGGGGGGAGATCGGCCAATCGCCTCGCCTCATGTTCATGATGTCGTCGGGCGGTCTCACCGCCGCCGACATGTTCCAGGGCAAGGACGCACTGCTGTCGGGGCCCGCCGGTGGCGTCGTCGGCATGGTCGAGACGGCCAGGCTCGCCGGCTTCGACAAGGTCATCGGCTTCGACATGGGCGGCACCTCCACCGACGTCGCCCATTATGACGGCGAATATGAGCGCGCCTTCGACACCGAGGTCGCCGGCGTGCGCATCCGCGCGCCGATGATGCGCATCCATACCGTCGCCGCCGGCGGCGGCTCGATTCTGCACTATGAGGCCGGCCGTTTTCGCGCCGGACCTGACTCGGCCGGCGCCAATCCCGGCCCGGCAGCCTACCGGCGCGGCGGCCCGCTCGCCGTCACCGACGCCAACGTCATGCTGGGCAAGCTGCAGCCCGATTTCTTTCCGGCAATATTCGGACCCGGCCAGGACGAACCGCTCGACGTCGAGACGGTGCGAGCAAAATTTGCAACACTCGCCGCCGAAATCGGCGATGGCCGGTCGCCTGAGACTGTCGCCGAAGGGTTCGTCACCATCGCCGTGGAGAACATGGCCAACGCCATCAAGAAGATCTCCGTGCAGCGCGGCTACGACGTCACCGAATATCTCCTGAACTGTTTTGGCGGCGCCGGCGGCCAGCACGCGTGCCTAGTCGCCGATGCGCTCGGCATGGAAGCGGTGCTGATCCATCCCTTCTCTGGCCTGCTGTCGGCTTATGGCATCGGCCTGTCCTCGGTCTTTGCCTCACGCCAGCAGGCGCTGCTGAAACCGCTTGCCGAAGAGTCCAGAACGGAGATCGGCAACCTCATCGCCATCTTGAGAAAAGCCGTCATCGCCGAACTCGCGGCGCAAGGCATCGGCGAGGATACGGTCGCCACAAAGCCCGTGCTGCACATTCGCTATGACGGCACCGACACGACACTGCCGGTGAATTTCGAGGCGGATTCGATTTTCCAGGCCAGGCGCGATTTTGAAATCGCCCACAAGGCGCAGTTCGGTTTCGTTTATGACGACAAGCCGATGATCGTCGAGACCGTCGGCGTCGAAGGCGCGGACACCGGCGGCACCGGGCGCGACGAAACTGAATCGCGAACCGAAGACCTTGCCGTAAGCCCTTCGCAAACCCGCGAAATCTTCACCGAAGGAGAGTGGCGCACTTCACCCATCTTCCGCCGCGAGGCGCTGAAGCCGGGAAACAGGGTTGCGGGACCTGCCTTGATTATCGAGCCGAACCAGACAATCGTCATCGAGCCGGGCTGGCAGGCCGAAATCACCGCCAGGAACCATGTGCTCCTGCGCCGTGTCGAGAAAAAGCGCCGGCAGGCAGCGCTCGGCACCGAGGCCGATCCGGTCATGCTGGAGGTCTTCAACAACCTCTTCATGTCGATCGCCGAGCAGATGGGCGTGACGCTGCAGAACACCGCCTATTCGGTCAACATCAAGGAACGGCTGGATTTCTCCTGTGCCGTCTTCGATCGCACTGGCGCGCTGGTCGCCAATGCGCCGCATATGCCGGTGCATCTGGGCTCGATGGACCGCTCGGTCGAAACCATCATCCGGCTGAATTCCGGCGACATCCACCCCGGCGACGTCTTTGCCCTCAACGCGCCCTACAATGGCGGCACGCATCTGCCCGACATCACCGTGGTGACGCCGGTGTTCGACGACGCCCAACGCGAAATCCTGTTCTGGGCAGCCTCTCGCGGCCATCATGCGGATATCGGTGGCACGGCACCCGGCTCGATGACGCCGCTTGCCACCACGGTCGACGAGGAAGGCGTGCTGTTCGACAATTTCCGCATCGTCGATCGTGGAAAATTCCGCGAGAAGGAGCTGGAAACGCTGCTCACCGACCACCGCTACCCGGCCCGCAATCCGCACCAGAACATCGCCGACCTCAAAGCGCAGATCGCCGCCAACGAGAAGGGCGTCGCGGAACTGCGCAAGATGGTCGCGCATTTCGGCCTCGATGTCGTCGAGGCCTATATGGGCCATGTCCAGGACAATGCGGCTGAAAGCGTGCGCCGCGTGCTGGAGCGGCTGCCCGATAGTTCGCAGTACGAATACCCGACCGACACCGGCCAAATCATCAAGGTGAAGATCACGGTCAACCGGCAAAAGCGCGAGGCGACCGTTGACTTCACCGGCACGTCGCCGGTCATGAAGAACAATTTCAACGCGCCCGAACCCGTCGCCCGAGCGGCCGTGCTCTATGCTTTCCGCGTCATGGTCGAGGACATGATCCCGATGAATGCCGGCTGTCTGCGGCCAATCAACATCATCATTCCCGACGGCTGCATGCTGAAACCCGCCTACCCCGCCGCCGTCGTCGCCGGCAATGTGGAGACCTCGCAGCATGTCACCAATGCGCTGTTCGGCGCCATGGGCGCCATGGCCAACGCGCAAGGCACGATGAACAACCTGACCTTCGGCAACAAGACCTACCAATACTACGAGACGATCTGTTCCGGCTCGCCCGCCGGCCAGATGAACTCGGGCCGCGGCTTTGCCGGCACCTCCGGCGTCCATACCCACATGACCAACTCGCGCCTCACCGACCCGGAAGTGCTGGAATTGCGCTTTCCCGTGCTGCTCGAGGATTTCCACATTCGGGAAAACTCCGGCGGCAAGGGCAAATGGAGCGCCGGCGACGGCACCAAACGCACCATCCGCTTCCTCGAAAAGATGGAATGCGCGATCCTGTCCTCGCACCGCAACCGCCCGCCGCAAGGGCTGGATGGTGGCGGCGATGGCGAGGTCGGCTCGACCAAGGTCCGCCGCAAGGATGGCACGATCGACATGCTGAAAGCCTGCGACCAGACAGTGCTGCAGGCCGGCGACGCCGTCATCCTGACGACGCCGACGCCGGGCGGATTTGGCAAGCCGTGAAAAGATGCGTCAACAGGCTGTCACCGGCCTGTCATGACCCTGAGCTACCCGCTTGCGGCAAAGCAAATGGGGAATCATCTTGCCATGACGGACGTTTCCGCTGATCTGGTTTTTCGCCGCGGCAAGGAAGTTGGAAAGGCCGTCTACCAGAACCGCCCGCTGTCGAAGGCAGGCATTTCGGAGCGGCTGTTCGCCTTCCTGTTTTCCGGCCTCGTCTATCCGCAGATCTGGGAGGACCCCGATGTCGACATGGAGGCGATGCAGCTTGGCCAGGGCCACCGCGTCGTCACCATCGCCTCCGGCGGCTGCAACATCCTGGCCTACCTCACGCGCTCGCCGGCCCGGGTCGACGCCGTCGATCTCAACGCCGCGCACATCGCGCTGAACCGCATGAAGCTGGAGGCGGTGCGCCATTTGCCTTCACAGGGCGACCTGTTCCGCTTCTTCGGTGCCGCCGACACCAGCCACAATTCGGCGGCCTACGACCGCTTCATCGCACCGCATCTCGATCCGGTAAGCCGTCACTACTGGGAGCGCCGCAACTGGCGTGGCCGCCGTCGCGTCACTGTGTTCGACCGCAATTTCTACCAGACCGGCCTGCTCGGCCTGTTCATCGCCATGGGCCACCGCACGGCAAAATTCTTCGGCGTCGACCCCGCCGGCATCATGCAGGCCCGCAACATCGGCGAGCAGCGCCGCTTCTTCAACGAGGAACTGGCGCCGGTCTTCGACAAGAAGCTTTTGAAATGGGCGACGTCGCGCAAGGCTTCGCTGTTCGGCCTCGGCATTCCACCGGCGCAGTACGATTCGCTGATCACTTCTGGCGACGGCACCATGGCCAGCGTGCTGAAAGCCCGGCTGGAAAAGCTCGCTTGCGATTTTCCGCTGGAGAACAACTACTTCGCCTGGCAGGCCTTCGCTCGGCGCTATCCGAACCCCGGCGAGGCCGCCCTGCCCGCCTATCTCGAAAAACAGAATTACCAGACCATCCGCGGCAATGTCGACCGCGTCGCCATCCACCACGCCAATCTGATCGAATTTCTCACCGGCAAGGACGCCGGCGCGGTCGACCGTTTCGTCTTGCTCGATGCGCAGGACTGGATGACCGACGATCAGCTCAACGCGCTGTGGGCGGAAATCACCCGCACCGCATCGGCCGACGCCCGCGTCATCTTCCGCACCGCCGCCGAACCCAGCCTGTTGCCGGGCCGAGTCTCCAGCTCGCTGCTCGACCAGTGGGACTATCAGGACCAGGCTTCGCGCGAATTTTTGGCCCGCGACCGCTCGGCCATCTATGGCGGCTTCCACCTCTACGTGAAGCGTGCGGCATGAGCACCAGCGAGTTGCCGGCCAGCCCCGAATTCAAGGCCAACCATGCCGAACTGATGGACCGCGTCTACCGCTGGCAGCGCCATATCTACGACCTGACCCGCAAATACTACCTGCTCGGCCGCGACCTAATGATCTCGGGGCTCGACGTGCCTGTCGGTGGCACCGTGCTGGAGCTCGGCTGCGGCACCGGCCGCAACATCATCCTGGCCGCGCGTCGCTACCCCGACGCCGGCTTCTTCGGCCTCGACATTTCAGCCGAAATGCTGGAGACGGCCAGCGCCGCGATTGCCCGCGAGGGCCTGGTCGATCGTGTCACGCTCGCCCAGGGCGACGCCACGGGATTCGATGCCAAGGCGCTGTTCGGGCGCAACGGCTTCGATCGCGTCTTCGTGTCCTATTCGCTGTCGATGATCCCCGGTTGGGAAAAAACTGTGTCGGCAGCGCTTGCCGCCCTGTCGCCGAACGGTTCGCTGCACATCGTCGATTTCGGCCAGCAGGAAGGCCTACCCGGCTGGTTCCGGACCTTGCTGCGCGGCTGGCTGAAAAAATTCCACGTCGCGCCGCGTGAATCGTTGCGCGAAGTGCTGGAATCGGAATCTCGGCGAACCAGCGCAAGCTTCCGTTTCCGCACGCTTTATCGCGGCTATGCCTGGCTGGCGGTTATCAAGATAACTTCCTGAATATTGCCGTGGGAAAGGCACATAAAGGCGAAGCAGCCACGATCCGTTGGATAAACGTTGCCTTATGACCCCGAGAGCGGTACACTATCTCACATGCATGAAGCATGTGGTGATCATCGGCTTCAGGGATGAATGGCTGCGGGCCTTCTTCGTGGAAGACACCCATTCTCGCAACATTCCGTCCGATCTCGAAAGCCGTTTGTTCCGCAAGCTCCAGATGATTGACGACGCGATGATCGATCAGGATTTGCGTGTGCCGCCCAGCAATCATTTCGAGAAGCTGCGCGGCATTCTCGAAGGCTTCCATTCAATACGCGTCAACAAGCAATGGCGGCTGATCTTCCACTGGGACGGTGGCCGCGGTGAGGCGTCGGACATCTATCTCGACGACCACAGCTATAGATGAGGTGAGAACATGTTGATGACCGCACGCAAGCCGGCAACGGTTGGCGAAATTCTCACGGAAGAATTCATGCAGCCGCTTGGCCTGACGCAGGCGGCTTTGGCCGAGGCGATGGGGGTCCAGCGCAAGCATGTGAACGAATTGTGCAACGACCGCCGCAACGTGACGGCGGCGACCGCGCTTATTCTGGCGCGGGTGTTCGGCAACAGCCCGGACTTCTGGTTGAACGTCCAGCGCCGCAGCGATCTTTGGCAGGTCATGAACTCGCCCGACGAGCGGGCGCGAGTTGACCGCGCCAAGCCTTTGGCGACAGCTGCATAGACAAGAGTTACGGCGCGCTAGTCTAATGTAACGCCTTGATTAACGCCGCCACCATCGTCTGCGGCCGGTAGCCGAGCTTGGCCGGCGTTAGCCCCAGCCGCACGACCACCAGTTGCTCCGAGGGAATGATGGCTACCGTCTGCCCGTCATGACCTTCCATCCAGTAGGTGTCCTTGGGCAGGCCTGCGGCGACGCCGGCGCCGGGGTTTTCCTCATCGCCAGGGGCCTCGATCCACAACTGGCCCTTGCCGTAGACTTTCGAGGCAGCTGCCGGCTCGCGCATCCAGTCGACGAAGCCGGCCGGCAGGATCTGGTTGCCGTTCCACACCCCGCTTTGCAGCAGGAATTGGCCGAAGCGCGCCCAGTCATGGGCAGTCGCGTAGAGATAGGATGAGCCGACGAAGGTGCCTTGCTCGTCGGTCTCGAGCACCGCACTGTGCATGCCGAGCGGCTCGAACAGCGCCGTGCGCGGCCACGTCAGCGCCTTGGCCTTGTCGCCGATCGCGTCCTGCCAGAGGCGCGACAGCATCACCGCCGTGCCGCTCGAATAGGAAAACTGTTTGCTGACCTCTGCAGCCAGCGGCTTGGATTCGGCGAAGCCCGCCATGTCAGGTTCGAGATAGAGCATGCGCGTGACGTCGGCGACGTCGCCATAATCCTCGTTGAACTCCAGCCCGCTCGACATCGCCATCATGTCGGCGAGGCGGATGGCAGTGCGGCCGTCCGCCTTCCACGGCGCAAACAGGTTTTTGTCGTCGAAAGCCATCTTGCCGTCCTTGACCAGCGTGCCGACGATGGCGGCGTTCACCGTCTTGGTCATCGACCAGCCGAGCAGCGGCGTCTTGGCGGAAAAGCCATCGCCGTAGCGCTCGCCGACGACGCGGCCATTCTTGACCACCACCACCGCGCGCATGCCGGTGCCGGCCAGCGCCGCATCGTCCAGCAGCTTGGCAATCACCGGATCCTGTGATGCCTCGACGCGCTCGCCTTGCGGCCACAGGTCGCCCATGGTGGCCGCCGACGGCTCCGCTTGGATCGCGGTCCGCCGCGCCTTGCCTACATCGCCGTCCGGAACCGAAGCGCAGCCCAGCCCGTCACGGGCGACGGCGATGCTCTTGCCGAGGAAGCCGAACAGGCCCGCCGACACCGTTCCCCTGTTCTTGTCCACCGAAACCCGCATTAGCCGCAGCAGGGGATGCCCGGGCGCCTGCACGTCGACGGCAAGCACCTCATTGGGATCGCGGCCGGCAATGAAGACGTTCGAACAGACGATCTTGGCCGAGTAGCCCGAGCCGACCCTGATCAACTCCGGCGGCGCGATATAAAGCCAGGCAAAAAGGGCGGCGATCGCCAGAACGATCAGGCCAAGCAGCCATTTGACGATCTTGACCACGATCCGCATTTATTTCCTCCGGGCCCTGCGCGACCCTTATGTCATCGATTTGCCGCCATTGCTTCCGCAAATCACAATGCTTGTCGAGCGCCATCAACGGATTATCAACCATGATGGGCGATCACAGGATATGCTGAGCGATGCTGTGGGGCGATCGCTCGGAGGGGGCCCGATCACAAAACCGGCCATCAGTGTATAGACCCATCAGCGACCGGCTGAATCCGGCTCGGGAATTGCGATGCGCCGTCTTGCGGGCCTCATCATGCTGACGCTGCTTGGCGCCTGCTCGACCGTGGACGATCTCTCGCCGCTGTCGCCGTCGAGCAGCCCGACGGTTGCCGTGCGCGCGCCGCGCTTTGCCGATTCCAAGCCGCATGAATGGGAAAGCGGAGCGCCATGGAACTATGCCGTTCACGGCACCGACGTCTCCAAATACCAGACCTCGGTCGACTGGCCGGCGGCCAAGGCCAGCGGCATCTCCTTCGCCTTCATCAAGGCGACCGAGGGCGGCGATCGCTTCGATGAGTATTTCAACGAGCATTGGACCCGCACGAAAGCTGCCAGCGTTCCGCGAGCCGCCTATCACTTCTACTATTTCTGCACCCCGGCTGCCGTGCAGGCGCGCTGGTTCATCCGCAACGTCCCCGTCGACCGCTCGGCGCTGCCGCCGGTCCTCGACATGGAATGGAACCCGCAATCGCCGACCTGCAGGCTGCGTCCCGACGCTGCCACGGTGCGCGCGGAGATGACCACCTTCCTTGAAATCGTCGAACGGCACTACGGCAAGAAGCCGATCATCTACACCTCGATCGACTTCTTCGACGATAACGAGCTGTCGAGCTTTCGCGGCTATCCCTATTGGCTGCGCTCCGTCGCCGGCCATCCGCGTGAGAAATACGGCAGCCACCCCTTCACCTTCTGGCAATACACGGGAACCGGCATCGTTCCGGGCGTAAGCGGCAAGTCCGACATCAACGTCTTCAACGGCAGTGAAGCCGACTGGAACAAGTGGCTGCGGCAGAACACCCGTTGACACCGGGCCTGCCGCCTGCTTTTCGACACAGCCAGCGGTGAAAAGTGCAACCGCCAGTAATTCAGGGCGTTGGGCTTCCGGGGAGCACAACAACTGCCCGCTATTCGTTTCGAGAGGAAGCTGATGCGACTGCGTTCCAAAGTCCTCGCGGCTGCGCTGACCCTGTGCGCCACGGCCTTGCCGGCGATGGCGCAGGAATGCGGCGGCGACTTCGAATCCTGGAAGCAGGGCGTCGCTGCGGAAGCCAAGGCGGCTGGCGTAGGTACAGCGGGTCTCGACGCCCTTGGAGCGGCAACCTTCGACGACAAGGTGTTGGCACGCGACCGCGCCCAGGGCGTCTTCACCCAAACCTTTGTCGAGTTTTCCAACCGCATGATCTCGGCCTATCGCCTGAAGCAAGGTGCGGCAAACCTGAAGAAATACGCCGACGTCTTCGCCCGCGCCGACCAGCAGTTCGGCGTCCAGGCGCCGATCATCGCCGCTTTCTGGGCGCTGGAGACCGATTTCGGCGCCGTGCAGGGCGACTTCCACACGCTGAGCGCCCTGGTGACGCTTTCCCATGATTGCCGCCGGCCGCAGCTCTTCCGGCAGCAGCTGGTGCCGCTTCTGGAGCTGATCGATCGCGGCGTGCTGCCGGCCGATGTCAGGGGCGCCTGGGCCGGCGAGATCGGCCAGACGCAGATCCTGCCCTCCGACTATCTGGCACGCGGCGTCGACGGCGACGGCGACGGCAAGATCGACCTGCGCGGCAGCGTGCCCGATGTGATCATGACCACCGCCAACAAAGTGCTGTCGCGCGGCTGGAAACGCGACCAGCCCTGGATCCAGGAAGTCCGCGCGCCCGAAGACATGCCGTGGGACCAGACCGGCCGCACCAACAAGCTGCCGCTGTCGCAGTGGGCGCAATGGGGCGTCACCTACCCTAGCGGCGCGCCGCTGGTCGACAACGGCCTGAAAGCAGGCCTGGCGCTGCCGATGGGCCGCAAGGGGCCTGCCTTCCTCACCTACGACAATTTCGACGTCTATCTCGAATGGAACCAGTCCTTCACCTATGCGCTGACGGCAGCCAACCTTGCCGCACGACTCGCAGGCGCGCCGCCGCTCGACCCGCGCAATCCCGAAACCGGCCTCAACAACGAGCAGATGAAGGCGTTGCAGACCAAGCTGGAAGCCAGGGGCTACGATGTCGGCACTGTCGACGGCATTTTGGGTACCAACACCCGCGAGGCGATCCGCAAGGAGCAGATGCGGCTAGGCCTGCCGGTGGATGGCTGGCCGACGCCGGAGCTATTGGGGAAATTTTAGGGCAGTAGGCAGTAGGCAGTAGGCAGTAGGCAGTAGGCAGTAGGCAGTAGAAAATTACTCCGAAAGCCGTGCCTGCCACCCCTATTCCCTATTCCCTATTCCCTATTCCCTAATCCGCCATCGTCTCCAGACTCGCAAACCCCTGCGGCGCGTCGCCCTCGTCGAACGGCGTCGTCACCTCGACGAAGGTGTCGGGGTAAAACCCGTTGAATCGGGTCCTCAGCGACAGCGAATAGGCGCCGATATGGCCGATCTCGATCCAGTCGCCGGTATCGACCGTTTCCGGCAGCCAGAATGGCCGCGACAGGATGTCGACGGAATCGCAGGTCGCGCCGCAGACCTTGAACGGCACGATGTTCTTCTCCTCGCCATTGCGCGAGCGGATCGCAGGATCGGGAATGAAGCGGGCCGGCAGCGTGATTTTGCCGGTCCATGAATCCGACAGCGACGCCCAGATGCCGTCATTGATGTAAAGCCGCTTGCCCTTGCGCAGCAGCACCCGCACGATCAGCGACAGGCAGCGCGCCACGATCACCCTACCCGGCTCGGCCACCAGCGGCATCTGGTCGAACTGATACTCTTTCAGATCGCCCGAAAGCCGCGACATGATCTGGCCGAGCGACGGCATCTCGATCTGCTTGCGGTTGGGATCGTGGCCGTATTCGGCGGGGAAACCGCCGCCGACGTCGAGCCCTGCAATATCGAAGGTCAGCCGGTTGCGCACCCAATCGGCGGAAGCCAGCGCCCGCTCATAGGTGTCGGGATCCTCGATCTGACTGCCGACATGGAAACACAGACCAACCTTGTAGCCGGTGCGGTTGAGCCGCTCGGCCAGTTCGACCGCATAGGCCGGCCCGGCGCCGAACTTCTTCGACAATTCGTAGGCGGCATGCCCCTTGGTCTGCACCCGCACGAACACGCTGATCGAGCCCGGATCGATGTCGAGCGCCCGCACCACTCGCGTCAGCTTGGTGATCTCGTCCTCGTGATCCAGCGAAATGACGCGGATGGCGTATTTCTCCAGCGCCAGCTTGATGTCCGACTGCGCCTTGACCGGATGCATGTAGAGCATCTCGGCATCCGGAGAGACCGCGCGCACGGCGGCGAACTCGCCCGGCGAAGCGACGTCGAAAGCCTTGACACCGGCTTCGACCAGGGTCTTCAGCACGATCTGCTCGCCATTGGTCTTGACCGCATAGGCGGTCTTGCCGGGGAACATGCCCATGAACTGCCTGGCATCCGCCATCAGCACTTGCGGGCGGAAGCAATAGACCGGATCGTCCGGACGAAGCGCCAGTGCCGCCTCGCGGGCATTTTCGAATCGCTGCATCGACGAATCCTTGACCTAGCCTGCGCACAATTAATCCAAGCTAGCGGCTAATGAAAACAATTCTGTGTCTCGTGCGGCTGACGCAGCGGCGCTAGGTCTTTGCCAGCAACGTTTGCCAGCGATCAGGTTTCGGGTGGCCCTTGTCACTGGCGCCGATATGGCTTCTGCCTGAGTGACTGGCATTCAGGCAGTCTGGGAGGGCGACTCACATGGCAATGGCCGCGACATCCGCACCACGCGGGCCGATGGTGCTCAAGGATTGGGGGCAACTCCTGCTGCTCGGCGCGATCTGGGGCGGCTCGTTCTTCTTTGCGCGCATCGCGGTGGCGGAACTCCCCCCGCTGGTGCTGGTGCTGTTTCGCGTCGCCATCGCCGCCATTGCGCTGCAGATCTATCTCGGTCTGCGCGGTCCGTCCTTCCGCCTCGCGCTTCCGCATGCAGGCCTGTTCTTCCTGCTGGCGCTCACCAACAATGTCGTGCCCTTCTCGCTGATCTTCGTCGGCCAGACGGAGCTTGGCGCCGGCGTCGCCTCGGTGCTCAACGCGACGACGCCGTTCTGGACGCTGATCCTCGCGAACGCGCTGACATCCGACGAAAAGCTCTCCTGGAACAAGCTCGCCGGCATTGCGCTCGGCATCGCCGGTACGGCCGTCATGATCGGCCCCGGCCTGCTTACCGGGCTCGGCGGCCCGGTCTGGGCCAAGTTCGCGCTGATCGGTCTTCGCTGTCCTATGGTATTGCGCTGATGGTCGCCCGCCGCTTCAAGGGCGTGCCCTCACCGGTCATCGCCACCGGACAGTTGACGGCGTCGACCATCATCATGATCCCGATCGTGCTCTTCACCTACGGTCCATCCGGCCTGTTCTCGGCCTCGCCCCCGGTCTGGGCGGCGGTGCTGGCGCTGGCGCTTCTGTCCACCGCCTTCGCCTACATCCTCTATTTCAACCTCGTCGCCTCGGCCGGCGCGACCAACGCCTCGCTGGTCACGCTTGTCGTGCCGGCCAGCGCCATGCTGCTCGGCTTCCTGTTCCTTGGCGAGCGGCTGGAGCTGTTCGAAATCGGCGGCGTGGTGCTGATCGCGCTCGGCCTCGTCACCATCGACGGGCGGTTGTTCGGCCGACGTTAGAGAGCCGCGCGTCCACTGGACGCGCAAAGAATGCTCTAACCGCCTAATTGCCCCCGCATCGCGAAAGCCGAATTCGGCTTTCGCGGGGGTAGCGCTGCCATGACACAGCAGCGACACGAGCGGGCCACATTTTGTTCACAGGTCTGAAGCCGGTTTTTGCCTAGGAGTTTCAAAGCCTAACGGCAAAAGACATGTCGCGGATTTCACAATCACGTCGCAATGCAGCACATTTTCCGCTTGCCTGTGGCACAAATGAACCTAGACTCCATGACATAGCTCTTTAAGAGGAGGCTATGTCATGGGACTTACGAGGCCTATCAACGCATTGATGATCTGTGCTGCGTTCGCCTTTATCGGAGCCCTTATTATGGGCTTCCTTCCCTGACCGCCAAAGCGGGGAAGACCAGCACCCAAATAGTCCAACCAATTCAAAAGGCCGGGTTTTTCCCGGCCTTTTGTTTGAACCCGACCTCAAGCCGCGGCTGATCCGGCCGCCGCCGCCTCGTGCGAGCGGATGCCGATCATATGGCAGATGGCAAAGACCAGATCGGCGCGGTTCATGGTGTAGAAGTGGAAATCGCCGACACCGCGCTCGACCAGATCCATCACCTGTTCGGCTGCCACCGCCGACGCCACCAGCGCATGCGTCTGCGGGTCCCGGTCAAGGCCTTCGAAACGCTCCGCCAGCCAGCCGGGCACATGCGCGCCCGCCCTGGCGGAAAAGTTCGCGACCTGCCTGAAACTGTGAACCGGCTGGATTCCCGGCACGATCGGGATGTAGATGCCGGCGCGGCGGACGCGCTCGACATAGCGCTCGTAGAGATCATTGTCGAAGAAGAACTGGGTGATGGCGCGCGTCGCGCCATTGTCGACCTTGCGCTTCAGCATCTCGATGTCGGTGGCGAAATCGGGACTTTGCGGATGCTTTTCCGGATAAGCCGCGACGGAGATGTCGAAGTCCGCGATTGCCTTGAGCCCGGCGACCAGCTCCGCGCCGTTCTCGTAGCCACCGGGATGCGGCCGATACGGTTCGCCGACGCCGGAGGCCGGGTCGCCGCGCAGCGCCACGAACCGGTTGATGCCGATCGACCTGTAATCCTGGATGACCGCGTCGACCTCGTCGCGTGTTGCACCGACGCAGGTCAGATGCGCCGCTGCAGGAATACCGGTTTCCGTCAGGATGCGCTTTACAGTGCGCGCGGTACGCTCCCGCGTCGAGCCGCCGGCGCCGTAGGTCACCGAGACGAATTTCGGCTTCAGCGGCTCCAACTTTGTTACCGTCTCCCACAGCCTCGCTTCCATCTCGTCCGTCTTCGGCGGGAAGAATTCGAAGGAAACCCTGACCTTGTCGCCAATGTCGGGGCGGCGGGAAAAGCGGAACTGGTTCATGCGATTTCCCCTATCGAGTTCGCTTTGGCCTGCCTTGTGTCGTTGGAAGGATCGGCGATCAAGAGGCGCCGGTCGCGGCCAAGCCAGAGTTTTACGGTGAGCCTGGCCTCGTTGCCGCCGCGCGGCTCGAATTCCTGACTGTCTTCAAGATCGAGGCCGGCTTCCGAAAACCAGTCGGCGATCTGCCGGTCGGAAAAACCGAGCCGCATATGCGCGTGCTCCTCGCGCAGGAATTCCAGCGCATGCGGCGCGAAATCGACGATGACCAGGCGTCCGGCCGGACGCAAAAGCCGCGCCGCCTCGTGGATGGCGCGGGCGGGATCGTCGAGATAGTGCAGCACCTGATGGATGGTGACGAGATCGAAGGCATCGCGCTCGACCGGCGGTGCGAAGATGTCGCCCTGCCGAACCTGTGCGTTCGAAACCCCGGCCTTGTCGAGATTGGCGCGCGCCACGGTCAGCATCTCGCGCGACATGTCGATGCCGACACCGCGCCGATAAAGCGGCGAGAAGATTTCAAGCAGCCGCCCGGTGCCGGTGCCGAGATCCAGCATCGACTGGAACGGCCGCTTGCCCACCAGCTTCAACATTGCGGCTTCGACGGCGCGGTCCGGCACATGCAGCGAGCGGATATGGTCCCAGCTTGCCGCATTCACCGAAAAATACGCGACCGCGCGGTCCTGCCGCTTGCGCTTGACCGAGGCCAGACGCTCAAGATCGCGCTCGACCTGCGGATCGGCGCCGCGAATGCCGGAAACCAGTCCCATGACGAAGTCACGCGCTGAATCCGCATCCGACAGACGGAAGAAGGCCCAGGACCCTTCCTGGTAGCGGCCGATCAGCCCGGCCTCCAGCAAGAGCTTCAGGTGACGCGAAACGCGCGGCTGCGACTGGCCGAGAATTTCGGTAAGATCGGAAACCGTGAGGTCGCCGCGCGACAGAAGTGCCAGTATGCGCAATCGGCTGGATTCGGCCGCCGCCTTCAATGTATCAACCATGGTGTCGAGCGAGACATGCATCAGCGTATTCTCTTTGAAAAGATATAAACATATGTTTATGTCGGTTTTCGAAACCTTGCAAGCGCTATGTCGCTTCCGGACCAGAAAATGCCGCTCGTGTGGCGTTTTAAGAGACGCGGGCCATGACTGAAACGCGTGAGATGTTCGAGGCGCGCGAAGGGGAGCAGAGGCTGGAAAACGATCCGGCCCTGATGCCGCCTGATGGCGGCATCGTCTTCATCGGCCGCATTGCCTCGCCGTGGACGACGCGCGAAACCTGCCCGAAGAACATGCGCGTCGCGCGCGAGACCGGACAGAAGGCGGTGCTGACCATCGACGCGCCCTACCGAAGGGGCCTGCAGGGGCTGGAGCGCGCCAGCCACGTCATCATCCTATCCTGGCTGCATCATGCGCCGCGGACTCTGATTGTGCAGAAACCGCGCCATGCCGTTGAAGCGAAAGGTGTATTTGCGCTGCGCTCCCCTGCCCGCCCGAACCCCATGGGGCTGCACATCGCCAGGCTGATTGCCGTCAACATCGAAACCGGCCGCATCGATCTCGACGCCATCGACGTGCTCGACGGCACGCCGGTCATCGACCTAAAACCCTATTTCGCCTCGACCGACGCCATATCAGAGGCGACCATCGAAGGGCGCGACGAGCCCAATGGGATCCGGCGATGACAGCGCCGACCGGCCGCCGCCGCGCCATCGCCAAGGCGCTGACCGCACTTCTGCCGCTGGCGCCCTATGCCGATATGGAGAAGATCCGCACCGACGCCGGCGCGGTTCACATGAAGACCCTGCCGCCGGGCATCGCCGTATGGCTGGCGACCATTGCCCATATCCGCCACATGCACACCGATTACGAAAAACTGCTCAGCGAAGGCTATGACCGCGACTCGGCGCGTTTCTTCGTCATCGAGCAGACCAACATCGTGCTCACCCGCTGGCGCGCAACCCGCCTGCTCGACGCCGACGACGAGGAGGAATGACCACGGCTACTTCCGCTTTAGCACTGCGACCGCATTATAAGGCTGGCCGTCGGCCTGGCCGACCCAAGTCCAGGACAGATTTCCCTTGAAAAACCTGACCGTGATGTTGCCGCCGTCGATGCACTTGTCCTGACCGTAGGTGATGCTCTCGTGGTATTCCGCCGAAATGTCGTCCCTGGACGTCTGCGACAGGGATCCGCCGCAGCCGAGCGAGGGATAGTCGATGGACGCACCCCCATCATTGATCGTCATGGCGATCGGCCAGTCGGCGCCGGCATCGCCGGCCGGGCTCTGGTGGCCGCTGCCGAGCCAGGTGCCGCTCAGCGTCGGCACATTCACCGCGCAAGGCACGTTCTGGAAGATCGACGTCAATTCGCTGCCGGTTTTCTCGCAGCGATAGGTCTGGCCGCTCTGGCACAATTCCTCGCCTTCGCGTGCGCACTGGGCGCTGGCTTGGCCCGCGGCGGCGAACATCATCATTGCCGCTGTGACGGCCCCAAACCTGCCCATTTTCCCCTCCCGTTCAGACCCGGAACGATAGGGCAATCGCGATCGAATGTATCGGCCAGATCGTCATGGAGGCCGAACAGCGCCGGGCGGGTGGCTCTATGCCTTCTGCCCAGCGCCGCTAGCCTCTCGCCTGCTTGACAGGAGGCCTCGATGAGCCGGACGATGGCAACACAGGACGAGAAGCAACTGCCCATAGTTGGCGACCGCCATGTCGACCCGCACTCCTACCCCGAGGGCGTCGCTTTCCTCGACGGCCAATATTTGCCGATGTCGCAGGCCAAGATCTCGGTTCTGGACTGGGGCTTTCTGCATTCCGACGCAACCTACGACACCGTGCATGTCTGGAATGGCCGCTTCTTCCGCCTCGATTTGCATCTCGACCGCTTCTTCGGCGGGCTGGAAAAACTGCGCATGACCATTCCCTTCGACCGCAAAGGCGTGGCCGAAATCCTGCACAATTGCGTGGCGCTGTCGGGTCATCGCGCCGCCTATGTCGAGATGCTGTGCACGCGCGGCGCCTCCCCGACTTTCAGCCGCGACCCGCGCCAGGCACTCAACCGCTTCATGGCGTTCGCCGTGCCGTTCGGCTCGGTCGCCAATGCCGAGCAGCTGCATCGCGGCCTGCGTGTCGCCATCAGCGACAAGGTGCGCATTCCGCCGGCCTCGATCGATCCGGCGATCAAGAACTACCACTGGCTCGATCTGGTGCGCGGCCTCTACGATGCCTATGATCGCGGCGCCGAGACTGCGTTGCTTCTGGACTTCAACGGCAATGTCGCCGAAGGCCCGGGCTTCAACGTCTTCTGCGTCAAGGATGGCAAACTGTCGACGCCTTCCATCGGTGTGCTGCCCGGCATCACCCGCCGCACTGTCTTTGATCTGTGCGCCGAAGAAGGTCTTGCAGCCACCGCCACCGATGTCAGCGTTGCCGCATTGCACGATGCAGACGAGGTTTTCATCACCTCGACCGCAGGCGGCATCATGCCGGTGACGGAGATCGACGGTGTTCGGATCGCCGACGGCAAGGTCGGCGCGATCACCAGCCGGCTGATGGCGCGCTACTGGCAAAAGCACGATGACGCGGCCTGGTCGTCCCAGGTGAATTATCCCTGATAATTCAGGCGTCTTTTCAAAACATTCCCGTCGGCTCTGGAAAATCAGAGGATCGACCGTATATGCCCGAAAGCGGAGAAGCCTCCGCTTTCACCCAAAAATCACGCCCGCAGGGGCAAGGACTCCAAGATCATGACAAACAAGGTTTGGTTCATCACCGGATCGTCGAAGGGCTTTGGCCGCGTCTGGGCCGAGGCGGCACTCGCGCGTGGCGACAGCGTCGCGGCGACTGCCCGCGACGCCGGCACGCTCGCCGATCTCGTCCAGAAATACGGCGACAGGATTGCCGCGATAAAGCTCGACGTCACAGACAAGAAAGCCGTCGATGCCGCTGTCGCCGAAGCGCACAAGCGTTTTGGCCGGCTCGACGTCGTCATCAACAATGCCGGCTACGGCCATTTCGGCGCCATCGAGGAGGTCAGCGAACAGGAAGCCCGCGACCAGATCGAAACCAATGTCTTCGGCGCGCTGTGGGTCACTCAGGCCGCACTGCCGATCATGCGGGCACAGCATTTCGGCCACATCATCCAGATCTCGTCGATCGGCGGCGTCAATGCCTTTGCCTCGCTCGGCCTCTACCACGCCTCGAAATGGGCGCTGGAGGCCTTCAGCCAGTCGCTGAGCATCGAGGTCGCGGAATTCGGCATCCATGTGACGCTGGTCGAACCCGGCGGTTTCTCCACCGACTGGGCCGGCCCGTCGGCCAAGGTGTCCCAACCGATCGAGGCCTATGCACCGGCCCGTGCCAAGATGGCGGAGCGCCGCGCCAATTCAGTCGCCGGCGATCCAGAGGCCACCGGGCCGGCCATGCTGGCCATTGTCGATGCCGCCGAGCCGCCGCTCAGGGTATTCTTCGGCGACGGCGGCCTGCCGATGATCAAACAGGAATACGCCAACCGCATCGCCACCTGGGAGAAGTGGGACGACGTCTCCATCATGGCGCAAGGCGCCAAGAAGAACCGCAAGGGCTGAAGTCCAGCACTCTTGCTACGCCGCTCCATGGGCGGCGTAGCTCGCCCTCAGGCTTTATAGATCCACTGTTCCGGCACGCGCACCGAAATCTCTTCGCCGGTCTTGACCGTTCCCGGCTTCTCGACCCAGGCGACGACGCCGCGCAGCCGCTTCGCCATTTTTGGGAACAGTAGCGCGCCGGCTTCGACGTCGACCATTCCGGCATTCTCGGCGATCGACCGGCCGGCGATGCGGCAAGGGCCGTTCTGCGCGTCCACCTTGATGGTCACGCCGCCCTTGAAGAACAGCAGCGTCCCGGCCGGCAGCATGGAGAGGTTGGGCACCCCTTCGATCACAAGATTGGCGCCGATCCATTCCGGCTTGATTTCGGTGAGATCCATCCGTTCGGCGACGATGGCGAGTTCATCCGCTGCAATGATCGATATCTGCCGTTCGTTGCGCATTTCGGTGCCGCGCGGATACCACGGTTCGCGCCCGCCCGAACGGCGCGTTGGCCCGGCATGGAAATCACCCGATATACCGTCGAAACCCAACCGCAATTCATCCACCGGGCGCGTCTGAAAATGATCCGACGGCGCCACGTAAAGCGCTGCCGCCTTGGCGACAAGCTTTCGCGCGGGGATGATTTCGGTCGGCTTTTCAGCCTCGGGGAAGAGATCCAACATGGCGTTCTTTCCTTTCGTCATCCAGCGAAGTAGCCGGGCGGACTTCGAGGCGTCCAGTCGAAAGTACTGATTGTCCGATCAACACCATCGATATGATGGCGATCACGCATTTCTTACCTGTCATCGATGTGATGGCGCATTACCGACGTGCCGTTCATGGTGACGTCCAGACAATTCACGGAGGCCGATCATGCGACCCGTGACGGCAATCACGTTGCTTTGGTTGGATGGTGATCTGGTCCGCCGCCATATGGTCCGCCCCTGCCCAGCAGCGCGCCGGATTCAAGGGCGGAGGCCCGGTATCGAGGTCTCGCATCGCTCATCATCGGCATCGTGACGAAGGCAAGACTGGAAGAGAGTTTCCTGCACGACGAGTTGGGCAGCGCCTATGACGACTATATCAGACGGGTGCCGATGCTGGTGCCGTTCGCACCGGTCTGACACGAATAGCTCTCTACAGCATCCTGAGAAGCGCGCCGCCTATCGAATACCCCGCGCCAAAGGCGCAGATCAGGCCGAAATCGCCGGGCTTCATGTCGGCGTGGTTCTCCGACAGCGCGACGATGGCGCCGGCGCCCGCCGTGTTGCCCAGCCGCTCCAGCACCATCGGTGCGCGGTCGTGGTCGACTTCGTGGCCGAACGACAGTTTCAGGATCATCGCATTCATGCGCGCATTGGCCTGATGCAGCCAGAAGCGCCTGATGGCTTGCGGCGTCAGCCCGTGCTCGGCGAGGAATTCGACGATGAATTTTTGCCCGGCGACGGTGACTTCCTTGAACACCTTGTTGCCGACCTGCTTGATCAGATTGCCTTCCAGGTTGATCATGTAAGGATCTTCCTGGGCGGTGCGGGTGTGATAGCCCAGATTGGTGCGGATGTTGTTCGACATCTGCGTCCAGACGCGCGTGTCGAGCACCTCGAAGCGCCCCGGCCGCTTGTCGCCCTTGGCCAGGCCTTCGACCACCATCGACACCGAAGCGTCGCCGAAGATGAAATGCGTCTGCCGGTCGCGGAAATTGAGATGCCCGGTGATGATCTCCGGCGTCGTCACCAGGATGCGTTTGTGCGCGCCCGACCGCACCAGGTTGACGGCAACGTGCAAGGCGGCCGCGGCCGAGGAACAGCCAAGCCCCATGTCGAAGCCGGCGCCCTTCGTCCCCAACGCCTCCTGCATTTCAATGGCGATCGCCGGATAGGGCCGCTGGTGATGCGAGGCCGAGCAGATCACCAGGTCGATATCCGACGGCTGCAGCCCGGCGTGGTCGAGGGCCTTCTTCGCCGAGGTGATGCCGAACTCCGCCTCCAGCGACAGCGCGTCGTCGGGCCGCGCCGGAATGCGCGGCGCCATCCGGGTCGGATCGAGAATGCCCTCGCGCTCGATGACATGGCGGGTGCGCACGCCCGAGGCGTGGACGATGAAGTCGCTGTCCGATTTCGGCAGCGGCGGCTCGCCAGTATCCAGGCGACGCGCGTTTTCCAGGTCGACCCAGGCATTGAAGCTGGCGACCAGTTCTTCATTGGTGATTGTGGGCTCGGGGATTTCAACGCCGATGCCGCTGATGATGACGCGATGCATGTCCAGTCCGTCCCATCCGCAGGCGCTGCGGCTTCATGTGGGCGCCGGAATGCTCCGGCGCAACAGTTTTCTCACCGAGGCGGTTTACGCCGGCTTAAACCAAAGATCTGGGCCAACTTAAGCCGATCCTCGACATGGCCACAGGCAAAGCCAAGCGGCCCCTAAGACGCCGCGCAACACGGATAATCAAGCTCGTTTTGCGACAATGAAAATGCGCGGAAAGCGCAAGAGCACCTTGCCATCAGCCGTCTTCGGATAGGCCTTGGCGATCTTGGCCGTGTAACATTCGAGGAACAGCGTCCGCTCATCGGCACCCAGCGGATCGAGGAACGGTTTCAGGCCCGTCGACTTCACCCATTCGACGATCGCCTGCGCATCGGCAAGCGGGTGGTTGTAGATGGTGTGCCAGATATCCAGCCGATCGCTGAGCGGCGACAGAAGATCATAATAGAACGACACCGGCGGCAACGGCCCGCGTGCCGCGCCCTTGAGCTTTTCGGCAAACGCCATCTCGGCGGCGGTCTCCCGCATCAGGCGGTGGGAGTCCTCGCCCAGATTGTCAGGCATCTGGATGGCGAGCGCGCCCCCTGGCGCGAGAAAACCCATCAGCCGCTGGAAGACCGCGGGATGCTCGGGCAGCCATTGGAACACAGCATTGGCGAAGGTCACGTCGACCGGCTCCGCCGGCTGCCATTTGGAGGCATCGGCCAGATCAAAGGTGACCTCGGGCAGGCGCGCCCGCGCCTTCTCGATCATGTCGGGCGAAGTGTCGAAGCCGCTCACCTCAGCATCCGGCCAGCGCTCGACAAGCAGCGCGGTCGAATTGCCCGGCCCGCAGCCGATGTCGACGACCCGGCGCGGGAAGTCCACCGGCACCTGCGCGACCAAATCCCGCGCCGGCCGCGTGCGCTCATCCTCGAATTTCAGATATTGGGCGGCGGACCAATCAGCCATGTGAACTCCTCACGTCTTCTTGAGAATTCGCCGCCCGGAAAACCCCTTACCGCGTCAGCCTCTTGTAGGTCATGCGGTGCGGGTTGACGGCATCCGGCCCGAGGCGGCGGATCTTGTCCTGCTCGTAATCCTCGAAATTGCCTTCGAACCACTCGACATGGCTGTCGCCCTCGAAGGCGAGGATGTGCGTCGCCAGGCGATCGAGGAACATGCGATCGTGCGAGATGATGACGGCGCAGCCGCCGAAGTTTTCCAGCGCGTCTTCGAGTGCCGCCAGCGTTTCGGTGTCGAGATCGTTGGTCGGTTCGTCGAGCAGCAGCACATTGCCGCCGGTCTTCAGCATCTTGGCCAGATGCACGCGGTTGCGCTGACCGCCGGACAGATTGCCGACCTTCTGCTGCTGGTCGCCGCCACGGAAGTTAAACGACGCGCAATAGGCACGCGTGTTGGCCTCGAACTTGCCGAGCTTGACCACTTCGGCGCCGCCGGAAATCTCTTCCCACACCGTCTTTGACGGATCGAGCGCATCGCGGCTCTGGTCGACATAGCCGAGCTTCACCGTTTCGCCGACGCGCACTGAGCCCGCATCCGGCTTTTCCTGGCCGGTGATCATACGAAACAGCGTCGTCTTGCCGGCGCCGTTCGGGCCGATGACGCCGACGATGCCGCCGGGCGGCAGCTTGAATTCCAGGCCGTCGATCAAAAGCGTGTCGCCAAAGCCCTTCGACAGGCCTTCCGCCTCGATCACCACATTGCCGAGCCGCTCGCCATGCGGGATGACGATCTGCGTATCACTCGGACGCCGCTTGTCGGCTGCATCCAAAAGATCCTGGAACGCCTGGATACGCGCCTTGGACTTCGTCTGGCGGGCCTTCGGGCTCGACTGGATCCATTCGCGCTCTCGGCCGATGGCGCGCTGGCGGGCATCGTCCTCGCGGCCTTCCTGCTTGAGCCGCTTGGCCTTGGCTTCGAGGTACTTGGTGTAGTTGCCCTCATAGGGAATGCCGCGGCCGCGATCGAGTTCGAGGATCCAGCCGGTGACGTTGTCAAGGAAGTAGCGATCGTGGGTGATGATCATCACGGCGCCCGGATAGGCACGCAAATGCTTTTCCAGCCACGCCGTGGTTTCGGCGTCGAGATGGTTGGTCGGTTCGTCGAGCAGCAAAAGGTCGGGCTGGCGCAGCAAGAGCTGGCAGAGCGCGACGCGGCGCCGCTCGCCGCCCGAAAGCTTGGTGACTTCCGAATCCTTGGGCGGGCAGCCCAGCGCTTCCATCGCCATCTCGACCTGCTGTTCGAGATCCCACAGGTTGAGCCGGTCCATCTCGTCCTGGAGCTTGGCCGACTCGTCGGCCGTCTCGTCGGAGTAGTTCATCATCAATTCGTTATAGCGTTCGATGATCGCGGTCTTGGCGGCAACGCCTTCCATGATGTTTTCGAACACGGTCTTGTCCGGATCGAGCGCCGGCTCCTGCGCCAGGTAGCCGACGGTTGCGCCTTCGGCCAGCCAGGCTTCGCCGTTCCACTCCTTGTCGAGCCCGGCCATGATCTTGAGGATCGTCGACTTGCCCGAACCGTTGGGGCCGAGGATGCCGATCTTGGCGTCGGGATAGAAGGAGAGATGGACATTCTCGAGCACCTTCTTGGTGCCATAGGCCTTGTTGAGGCCGGCCATGTGATAGATGAACTGGCGTGCCACGCGCGCTTTCCCTGAAAAAACTGACTGGCCCAGAAAACTGACTGGATCTGTCGAATTGAGTGGAGGTTGGCCGCTATGTAGGCGATGCGGCGGCGAACGGCAATCGCTTTTGCCATATCTGCCCGGTCACACGCGGAAGTGTCCGCCAACCGCCGAAGTTTTCCACCAGCACGAAGCGCTCCGGTTAACTCTTCGGCGTCAAAACAGGATCGGAGTGGAATCGCTCGCTATTCGCGATTTCGAGAAAGAGATCGGGTCGACGGCATTGCTAAACAGTTTCCTGCTCCTTGCCGAAGCGGTCGTCTACTTCAGCGTCATGGTGACGCTTTTCCGCTTCCGGAGGCGCATCGGCCTCGGCGTGTTCATCTGCGCGCTCGGTGTCATGCACTTCCTCGAGACCTACCTCGCCAGCGTTTTTTACGTCGCCTTGCCGTTCGGCATGGTCTCGCCTGGCTCGGCGGTGCTGTTTTCCGGCAAGCTGGTGATGCTTTTGCTGCTCTATATGAAAGAGGACGCTGCAACTGTGCGTCAGCCGATCTACGGCCTGCTGCTTGGCAATGCGCTGATGATCGGGCTGGTGCTGCTGCTGCGCCTGCACGTCATCGCGGCACTTCCCGACGGCAGGCTTCCAGACATCGGCTTCATCGACCAGATGGGCTGGCTGATGGTGTGGGGCACGACGCTGCTGTTCGTCGATGCCATCCTGATCATCCTGCTTTATGAAAAGCTCGGGCGTTATCTGCGCAAGGCGCCGTTCGCGCGCATCCTGATTTCGGTCGCTTGCGTGCTGACATTCGACCAGGCCGGGTTTTTCACCGCCCTGCATTTCGTTGCCGGCGCGCCGATAGCCGTCTTTTTCGGCGGCTGGTTCGCCAAGATGGCGGCGGCGGTGACGTTCAGCACCATGCTCGTCGCCTATCTCAAATGGTTCGAGGAGCGCCAAGTCACCACGCCGCGCGGATTGACCGATATCTTCGATACGCTGACCTATCGCGAACGCTACGAAGCGCTGGTCGAACATGTCGGGCGGGACGGCCTGACCGGCCTGCTGCACCGCGGGCGCTTCGACGCCGACGGTGAAGACGCCGTCCAGGCCAGCCTGCGCACCGCCAGGCCGCTCAGCCTGCTGATCATCGATGTCGACCATTTCAAATCGATCAATGACCGTTTCGGCCATGCCGAAGGCGACAAGGTGTTGAAGGCGGTCGCGGCCCTGCTTGGCGAGACGGCAAGCGCCGAGGACCAGGTGTTCCGCATCGGCGGCGAGGAATTCGCCATCCTCAGTTCGCGTCCGCACTCGGTCGCCAGGCTGTTCGGCGAAAGCATTCGCCACGCGGTCAAGGGCTCGGCCGCCACCAGTCGCTTCGAGCTCACCGTCAGCGCTGGCGTTTCCAGCGTCAGCGAAACCACGCGCTGCCTTGCCGACCTGTTCGCGCTTGCCGACCAGCGTCTCTACAAGGCGAAGTCGACCGGCCGCGATCGCGTCGTCGGCGAGCCGGGCGGCCAAGAAGCCGACACAGCCGCTGCGCGGACCAAATCCGCACAGATCTAGTTCGTTACGAATTCCTCTGCCGTCGAAAGCCCGTCACGGTCGAAACCGCCATCAGCGCGATCGCCAGCCATTTCAGCACCGTGATGATCGGCCCGGCCTGGATATCGTAGGCAATGAACAGCAGGATGCCCGGCACCAGCAAGCCGCACATGACCAGCATGATGCGGTTGATCTGCCAGGACACTTTTGAGGCCAACGCCTCGTCGCCGGACGCGGGAACAAGTGCTGCCCGCACTGCCTTGCCACCCACCAATATGGCCGAGAGGCGCATCGAGGCCGGCAGGCCGAGCCCGATTATCAGGAAAGCGCAAGCCACCAGCAATAGCGAGAATTTCAGCGCGCTGGTTTCCGCCGGTATGGGAAACAGCAGCGTCGCCAGCGGCAGGAAGACACCGAAAATGCCGATCGCCGCGATCGTGATGAAGGTCGCCGCATTGACGATCGTGAACAGCTGGTAGGTGCCGACGCCGATCGGTTCGGAGAGCGTCCGCATGCGTGCCCACTCGGCGTCGGTATACGAAAAGCCCGGCCATTCCATGCGGGCATCGTTTATCGAGACCATGCCCTTGGCCCAGAAAGCCAGCCGCGCCAGCGCGCTGCTCGTCATGCCATCCATTGCCGCCCCCGCCAGAATGATGCGCTCGCAGCATAGCACCAGGGCGCGGCAGCGCGACAGTCCGGTATCTCTGTTGAGAGTTACTGGAAGCCGATCGCGTCGACATTGCCTGTCGGGCAGCCGGCCTTGTTGGTCGGCACCGAAGCCAGCAGCAGATCCTTAAGCGAGCTGTTGGGCCCGATCGGACCCGCGAGGCCGAGCGTCAGTTCGCCGATCAGCCGCCTGCCGCTCGACGGATCGATGACGCAGGAAACGCGCACGCGATCCCCTGCCCCTGCCCCGAAGGCAGTGTCGAAAGCGCCGCGGATCTGGTCCGCCGTCAGCTTGCCGCCAATGTTCTTGACGAAGAGATCGCGCACCGGCGAGCTGTTCACCGCGCGCATCAAATTGAGCGCATCCGAGAAATAGTCCTGCTGGCTCTTGCCGTAGCAGGTGCCGTGCTTGATCCATTCATGCCGTTCGAGCTGCGAAGCTGTTCCAGGCATCACCTGATCGAGCTCCGTGCGGGTGTTGGCGTCCAGATTGACCGGCGGCAGGTCTTTCCAGTGGGCCGGATTGTCGTTGGCCTTGTCGCTCGCCGTCGCCTGGCAATAGAAATTGCCGTTCGGCTGCGGCCAGAGACCGTGCAAGGTGAAATGCGTGGCGTCGAAATCACCAGCACTCTGCGCCCTGCATTCGGTCTTGTTCGACTTTGTCTCGCAAAACGCCGGCTGCCAGCTCAGCGCGAAGACGTATTCGGGTTTCCCCGATGCCGCCGGCTTGCCGTGCCCGTCAGGTGCGGCCGGCACGGTCGCCGCGCTGCTGCCGGAAACGTGGCCGCAGCTGACCTTCACCCAGCGGCGCTCCGGATCGGCGCCCGGCACCAGGATGAGATAATGCGTCGGCGTATCCTTGTTGCCGGCAAGCAGCTGATAGCTCTGCCCGGCATCGGTCGAGACATTGCCGGGGTTCTTGCCGTTCTTGATGGCTTGCGTTGCCGGACAGGCAGCGTCGGCCACAAAGGAGCCGCTCATCTTGACGTCGGCACGCGCGGCACCGGCCAGCGACGCGGCCAGCATGGCCAATCCGAAAACGACACCAATGCGCATGGAAAATCCTCGGCTGGACAAGTGGGCGACAGACTGAAGCTGTCTCCATGTCAGAATTGCGATATTTTGCTGGCCAAACGCAAGAAACATCGTCGCGAAAAGCGGGTTTGCTGGATTGACGCATAATGTGGGCCGGCGCAAACAAAGCCAACGACGATAATGCAAGGGCGGGACCGAGCGGCATGTCATTCAGCCAGCAGCGCGTGGTTCGCTCCCCAACCGGTGCCGAGCTCAATCTTTTCGTCAGGCAGGCCGATGGCCGGGCACGCGCCGTCGTCCAGATCAATCATGGCCTGGCCGAGCACGCAGCGCGCTATGCCCGCTTTGCCGATTTTCTTGGCTCCCGCGGCTTCGATGTCTATGTCCACGATCATCGCGGCCATGGCGCGACCAAGGCGCCCGACGCGCCGCTCGGCAGGTTCGCCGCCAGCGACGGCCCGGCCAAGGTGATAGCCGACGTCGGCGCCATCCATGATCTCATCGCCAGCGAACAGCCAAACAGACCGGTCATCCTGTTTGGCCATTCGATGGGTGCGTCGGTCGCGCTGAACTACCTGTTGCGCCATTCGCCGCGCATTCATGCCGCCGCGATCTGGAACGGCAATTTCTCCGAAGGCCTGCTCGGACAGGTGGCGCTGGGCATCCTTGCCTGGGAACGGATGCGGCTCGGCTCCGACGTGCCATCGCGTCTGCTGCCGAAGCTCACCTTCCAGGCCTGGGGCAAGGCGGTGCCCAATCACCGCACATTGTTCGACTGGCTGTCGCGCGACGAGGCGGAAGTGGCGAAATACATCGCCGATCCGCTCTGCGGCTGGGATGCCTCGGTGTCGATGTGGCGCGATGTGGTCTCGATGGCGCTGAACGGCGGCAAGGATGCCGGCTTTGCCGGCATCCGGCGCGACCTGCCCATCAGCATCGTCGGCGGCGAAAGAGATCCCGCCTCGGATTATGGCAAAGGGATCACGCATCTTGCCAGCCGCATGCGCGCGATGGGCTTTTCGAATCTGGTTTCAAAGGTTTACGCCGACACCCGCCACGAAAGCCTGAACGAGGTGAATCGCGACATCATCATGGATGATTTCGCCGCCTGGGCCGACAAAGTCCTCAAAGCGTGACGGATTGGCCCATTGCAAGAGCCGTGACAGCCGTTGCAGGGCTTGATAGAGGCTCTGCTTTCGCAGCAGTCACGGTGATTGCGGCAACCACGGTGATCCATGGCTGAGCCCCCGCTGAAAGGCGTCCGCGTCGTCGAACTCGCCCGCATCCTTGCCGGGCCATGGGCCGGGCAGTTGCTTGCCGATCTCGGCGCCGATGTCATCAAGGTCGAAAGCCCCGATGGCGGCGACGACACCCGCAAATGGGGGCCACCCTTCGTCATGGGCAAGGACGGCGAGAACCTGTCGGCCGCCTATTACCATTCCTGCAATCGCGGCAAGCGCTCCATCGCCATCGATTTCTCGACACCGGAAGGGGCCGAGACCGTGCGCCGGCTGGTCGCCACCTCGGACGTGCTGATCGAGAACTTCAAGCTCGGCGGTCTGAAGAAATACGGCCTCGACTATGACAGCCTGCGCAAGATCAACCCGCGCCTCGTCTATTGCTCGATCACCGGCTTCGGCCAGGACGGACCCTATGCGCCGCGCGCCGGCTACGACTTCATCATCCAGGCCATGGCCGGCATGATGTCGATCACCGGCGAGGTCGGCCGCGAGCCGCAAAAAGCGGGCGTCGCCATCTCCGACATCTTCACCGGCCTCTATTCGGTCATCGCCATCCAGGCAGCATTGCGCCATGCCGAACAAACCGGCGAAGGCCAGCACGTCGACATGGCGCTCTTCGACACCCAGATCTCGGCGCTCGGCAACCAGAATTTGAACTATCTCGTCTCCGGCAAATCGCCGGTGCAGATGGGCAATGCGCATATGAACATCGCCCCCTACGAGGTGGTGCCGGTCCGGGATGGGCACATCATCCTGGCGGTCGGCAATGACGGCCAGTTCGCCAAATTCTGCGCCGCTGTCGGACTGGGCGACCTGCCTGCCAATCCCGACTTCGCCACCAACCCCGCCCGGGTCGCCAACCGGGTGAAATTGCATGAGCGCATGATCGAGGCGCTGAAGGTTTTTGACCGCGATCCGCTGCTGGCCAAGCTGGAAGCGGCCAGCGTGCCGGCGAGCCCGATCAACACGATCGGCCAGATGTTTGCCGATCCGCAGACGATCGCGCGCGGCATGCGGCTTGATCTCGACGACGGCCATGGCAATCTTCTGCCTTCGGTGCGTGCGCCGATGGTGATGTCGGGCACGCCGCTGGTCTATGAGCGCCCCTCGCCGCGCCTGGGCGAGCACACGCAAGAAATCCTTGCCGAACTGGAGAAGTCTGGACAATGAAGACCGGCGGACAACTCATCGTCGACGCGCTCGAAGCCAACGGCACCGACCGCATCTATTGTGTGCCGGGTGAATCCTATCTGGCGGTGCTCGACGCGCTGCACGATTCTGCGATCCGCACCATCGTCTGCCGCCAGGAAGGCGGTGCCGCGATGATGGCCGATTGCCACGGCCGCCTGACCGGGAAGCCCGGCATCTGCTTCGTCACCCGCGGCCCCGGCGCCACCAACGCCTCGGCCGGCATCCACATCGCCATGCAGGATTCTATACCCGTCATCCTGTTCATCGGCCAGGTCGCCAGCCACGCCAAGGAGCGTGAAGCGTTCCAAGAGGTCGATTATAAGAGGTTCTTCGGCGATATCGCCAAATGGGTGGTCGAGATCGACGACGCCTCGCGCATCCCCGAATTCGTCACCCGCGCCTTCGCGGTGGCGACATCGGGCCGGCCCGGCCCGGTGGTGATCTCGCTGCCCGAAGACATGCTGACCAGCATCGTCGAAGCACCTATCGCCTTGCCGCACACGCCGGTTGAGACACGGCCGGGCGAAGCGGAGCTCGATGCGCTGGAAAAGCTGCTGGCTAAGGCCAAGCGGCCGTTCGTCATCCTCGGCGGCACGCGCTGGGACGCCGAGGCGGTGGCGCAAATGCGCACGGTCGCCGAGGCGTGGTCGCTGCCGGTCGGTTGTTCCTTCCGCCGGCAGATGCTGTTCGATCATCTACATCCGAACTATGCCGGCGATGTCGGCATCGGCATCAACCCCAAGCTGGCCACAGCGATCAAGCAGGCCGATCTCGTGCTCCTGATCGGCGGCCGCATGGGCGAAATGCCGTCCTCGGACTACACGCTGCTGAAAAGCCCCTACCCCGACCAGACACTGGTCCATGTCCATGCCGACGCTGGCGAGCTCGGCCGCGTCTACAGGCCGACACTGGCGATCAACGCCTCGCCTTCTGCCTTCATCGACGCTTTCGCCAAGCGCAAGCCGGCCTCTGAGCCGACTTGGGCAGCCGAGACACCAAAGCTGCATGCCTCCTATCTCGACTGGTCGACGCCACCGGAAGGCGGCCCCGGCTCGGTCCAGATGGGCCCGATCATGAACTACCTCGAAAAGATGCTGCCCGACGACGCCATTCTCACCAACGGCGCCGGCAATTACGCGACCTGGGTGCATCGCTTCCACCGCTTCCGCCGCTTCGCCACTCAAGGTGCGCCGACATCGGGCTCGATGGGCTATGGCACGCCTGCGGCCGTCGCTGCCAAAGAGCTGTTTCCGGAGCGCACCGTGGTCGCCTTCGCCGGCGACGGCTGCTTCCTGATGAACGGGCAGGAATTCGCCACCGCCGTGCAGTATGACCTGCCTATCATTGTGGTCGTCGTCAACAACGGCATCTATGGCACCATCCGCATGCATCAGGAGCGCGAATATCCCGGCCGCGTCGTCGCCACCGATCTTAAGAACCCCGACTTCGCGGCTCTCGCCCGCGCCTATGGCGGCCATGGCGAAACGGTCGACAAGACCGCCGATTTCGCTCCCGCCTTCGAACGTGCCCGCGCCAGCGGCAAGCCGGCGATCGTGGAAATCCGCCTCGACCCCGAAGCGATCACGCCGACCAAGACGATGACGCAGATACGCGACAAGGCGTAGTCCAAACAAAAAAAGAGGCGGTCGCCCGCCCCTTTTCGTCATGCGGCTTGCGCTATTTCGCGGCCTCGATCTGTCCGCGGATTTCGCCGTCCTTGTTGGCTGCCGTGTGCAAATTGACATAATCCTTGCCGCCCATCAGGTCGGCGGCCTGCGCGTCGGTCAGCACGGCCGACCCTTTGATCGGGCTCTTGAGCTTGCCCTTGAACGGGATCGCCACCCCGGCGTTTTCACCCATCGCGGCTGGGCCGTGAATATGCCCGGCGGTCGCCGACCCGCTGAGGCCGGAATATTTGACGTTCCAGCTGAGTTTCTTCGTGGCCGTGTCGAAGGTAAGAGCTGCGGTGCCCTTGCCTTTTGTGGTCACCGGCGGGTTCTGCTGGGCGCCGTCGAGCGTCGCTTTCAGCTTCACCGTCTCGGCCAGGGCCGGCGCTGCCGTAAGGAAGGACGCCGAGATGGCCAGTGCCGAAAGCATCGGCGCCAAGGATTGGATACGCATGAGGATCTCCGTTTGCTGATGACATCCAGCCACGGCTCCCCGGCGCGCGGATGTATCGGCACAACGCTTATAAGAGCGAATGGCTGCGCGCGAGTAACACTTACGTGCAAACTAATGGACCGCGCGATACCCCGGATACGGGGAGCGTCAGACCGCCGCCAGCGCCTGCGTCAGGTCGGCGATCAGATCGTCCGGGTGCTCCACGCCGATCGACAGCCTGACCGTGGTCTCCAGCACGCCGATGCGCTCGCGCACCTCGAAGGGTATGCCCGAATGCGTCATGGCCGCGGGGTGGCTGGCCAAGGATTCCGTTCCGCCCAGGCTCACCGCCAGCTTGAAGATCTGCAGGTTGTTGAGAAAGGCGAAAGCCGCCTTCTCTCTGCCCTTGATATCGAAGGAGAAGGTCGAGCCGGCACCAGTGCATTGCGCCCTGTAGGTGCGACCAGCCGGCGTGTCCTCGCCCAGGAACGGCAGGTAATGCACCTTCTCGACCTTGGCATGGTCGCGCAGGAATTCGGCGACCAGCCGCGCATTGTCGTTGGCCCGCTCCATGCGGATCGACAGCGTCTCCAGCGAGCGGCCGAGCATCCAGCAGGAATGCGGGTCGAGCTGCGTGCCGATCGCGCCGCGCAGCGCCTTGATCGGCTTGGTGACCGCCTTGCCGCCCATGGCGGCCCCCGCGATCAGGTCGGAATGGCCGCCGACATATTTGGTCAGCGAATAGACGGACACGTCGGCGCCATGTTCGATCGGCCGCTGGAACACCGGGCCGAGCAGCGTGTTGTCGCAGACGACGATCGGCGTCGACCCCTGGCTCGCGCCGATCTCGTCGGCGATCTTGCGCATCAGCGCGATATCGACCAGGCTGTTGGTCGGATTTGACGGCGTCTCGATCAGGATGACCGACACGCGGCCCTTCGCGACGGCGGCGTCGGAGGCCGTGCGCACCGCCGTCTCGTCGACGCCGTCCGCGAAACCGACAGCACCGATGCCGAAACCGGAGAGCGTGCGCGTCAAAAGCGTCTCGGTGCCGCCGTAAAGCGGCTGCGAATGAAGGATGACGTCGCCCGGCCTGATATAGGCGAGCAGTGTCGTGGCGATCGCCGACATGCCTGATGAAAACAGGATGCAGGCATCCGTCCCTTCATAGATCGCCAGACGGTCCTCGACGATCTCGCTGTTGGGATGGTTAAAGCGCGAATAGACCAGGCCGGACGCCGTGCCGCTCGGCGGCTCCTTGCGGCCGGAGGTGTAATCGAAGAAGTCGCGTCCTTCTTCCGCCGACTTGAACACGAAGGTCGAGGTCAGGAACACCGGCGGCTTGACCGCGCCTTCCGAAAGCTGCGGATCGAAGCCATAGCTCAGCATCAGCGTCTGCGGGTGGAGCTTGTGGTTGCCGATATGGGTTTTCGACGGGCGTGGCGCGGTCATGATCTTTCCTGCCTGTTCGAGTGAAATATTGAACGGCAATTTATGCGATCCTGTTCCACCAGTTCTTGCTATTTTGGGGCTCTCATGGCTGCATTCCCGCAACAAATTGCCCGGAGAGACCGAACGTGCAGCAGAAGATAGCCGACGATTTCGACCGCAAGATCCTGCGTGAGCTGCAAGCCGACGCCCGCATCACCAACCACGAGCTTGCCGAGCGGATCGGTCTGTCGCCATCGCCCTGCCTGAGGCGGGTGCGGCGGTTGGAGGAGACCGGAATTATCAGGGGCTACACCACGCTGGTCGATCCCTCAGCCTTTGGCTGGAGCATGGTCGCCATCGCCACCATCCGGCTCAGCCGCCAGAACGAAGACGAGATCGTGATGTTCGAGGACGCGATCCGCGGCTGGGAAGAGGTGCTGGAATGCCACCTCGTCACCGGCTCGCGCGACTATGTGCTGAAGGTGGTGACGGGAAGCCTCGAACAGTACGAGCGCTTCATCAAGGAAAAGATCGCGCGGCTGAAATGCGTCGCCTCGATCGAAATCAGTTTCGTCATGAACACCATAAAGGAACGGCGCCTCTGACATTTCTGCCGGAGGCGCCGCTTTCTGGATAAATGTGTTGCCGACTAGGCTTACTTGACTGCCTTGTCGGTGATGGCGGTGGTGTAGGCGCCGGTCGGCTCCTTGGTGATGATCTTCTGGTCGAGCAGCGCCTTGGCGGTGCGTTCGTAGGTCGCCGGGTCGAGCTTGCCGTCGGCATTGTCGATCAGCTTGGCGACTTCGCTCATCATGCGCTTCTGGTGGTTCTCGTCCTGGCCGCCGCCGTCCATGACGATGCCCGCGGCCTCGTCATTGTTGTCGATGGCGTATTTCCAGCCCTTCATCGAGGCGCGCACGAAACGCACCATCTTGTCTTCGAAGGCCGGGTCCTTGAGCTTGTCTTCGGACGCATAGAGCCCGTCCTCGAGCAGGTCGTTGCCCATGGTCGAGTAGTTGAACACGGTCAGCTGTTCGGGCTTGTAGCCGGCGTCGATCAACTGCCAGTACTCGTTGTAGGTCATGACCGAGATACAATCCGCCTGCTTCTGGATCAGCGGCTGCACGTCGAAGCTCTGCTTCAAGACGGTGACGCCGTCCGGGCCGCCCTCGGTCTTGAGGCCGAGCTTGTTCATCCAGGCATAGAACGGATACTCGTTGCCGAAGAACCAGACGCCGAGCGTGTGACCCTTGAAGTCGGCTTCGGTCTTGATCGGGCCGTCCTTCGGGCAGACCAGTTCCATGCCGGCCTTCTTGAACGGCTGGGCGATGTTGACCAGCGGCACACCCTTTTCGCGGGCAGCCAGCGCACCGCCCATCCAGTCGACGATGACATCGGCGCCGCCGCCGGCGATCACCTGCTCGGGCGCGATATCGGGACCGCCCGGCTTGATGTCGACGTCGAGACCTTCGGCCTCATAGAAACCCTTGGCCTTGGCGACATAGTAGCCGGCAAACTGGGCCTGCGTGACCCATTTCAGTTGCAACGTCACCTTGTCGGCGGCCATTGCCTGGAACGCGGCGAGCGACATCGCGCCGGCCAGAACGGGAATAATCAGTCTTTTCATTTTTTTACCCTCTGAAGTTAGTGCCCTAAACCCACCGCCCCTATCCACCACGGACAGAGGGATGCCAAAACGTGACGGCTCTTTCGACAAGAGCGACCACGCCATAAAAGACCGAACCCGCAAGTGCTGCAACTGCGATTTCGGCCCAGACCATGTCGATGTTCATCCGCCCGACCTCGGTCGAGATGCGGAAGCCCATGCCGACGACAGGCGTGCCGAAGAACTCGGCGACGATGGCGCCGATCAGCGCCAGCGTCGAGTTGATCTTCAGCGCGTTGAAGATGAAGGGAGCTGCTGCCGGCAGCCTGAGCTTCAGCAGGGTTTGCCAGTAGCCCGACGCATAGGTGCGCATCAGGTCGCGCTCCATGTGGCCGGAGGCGGCAAGGCCGGCGACCGTATTCACCAGCATCGGGAAGAAGGTCATGATGATGACCACCGCCGCCTTGGACTGCCAGTCGAAGCCGAACCACATCACCATGATCGGGGCGACGCCGATGATCGGCAGTGCCGAGACCATGTTGCCGATCGGCAAGAGGCCGCGCCGCAGGAACGGCACGCGATCGGCGAGGACCGCGGTGATGAAGCCGGCGCCGCTGCCCACCACATAGCCGAAGATCACTGCCTTGAAGATGGTCTGCCTGATATCGGCGCCGAGCACCGGCAGCGAACCGGCAATGCGTGCGCCGATCGCGCTTGGCGGCGGCAGCAGGATGAAGGGTATGCCGGCCCCGCGCGTCACCGCTTCCCAGATGATCAGTATCCAGGCGCCGAAGATGGCCGGGATGATCAGGCGCAACGCGGTCCGCGCCCATTTGGCGAAAGGACGCAACGACGACAGCACCGCCACGCAGCGCCAGCCAAGCAGCCATGCGGCCGCGAGCAGCAGGAAATACGGCGCCCGCGCCAGACCTTCGAAGCCGGCGATGCCGCCAATCAGCAGCCAGGCGACCAGATGCGCGCCGATGAAAAGCACAACGGCTTCGACGATGGACGGTATTCTGGCCATCGAGATCAAAGCGGCGACAAGCAGCACGCCAAAGATCAGCCAGTTTGTCGCCGCATAGGGATATATCAACGTCCCTGCGGGCTGCGCCAGTGCATCCACTTTCGGCGCGGCGATCGCGCCGAGCGCCACAGCGATCAGGCACAGCACGATCGCCAGCACCGCTTGCCAGGAGGGTTTCAGCCAGTTCATGCCGGCCTCCCGCCCATGGCGCGGTCGACGAGGCGCCCGGCAATGCCGACCACCATGACCAGAAGTGCGGCCACCACCGAACCGGCGACCAGCGCCGACCAGATGTCGATGGACTGGCTGTAATAGGCGCCAGCCAAAAGCTTGGCACCGATGCCGGCGACAGCGCCGGTCGGCAGTTCGCCGACGATGGCGCCGACCAGGCTTGCCGCCACCGCCACCTTCATCGAGGTGAACAGGAACGGCACCGAAGCCGGCACGCGCAACTTCCAGAAGGTTTGCGCACGACTGGCATTGTAGGTGTGCATCAGGTCGAGATGCATGATCTCGGGCGAGCGCAGCCCCTTCACCATGCCCACAGTCACCGGGAAGAACGACAGATAGGTGGAGATCATCGCCTTCGGGATCAGGCCGCTGATGCCGATCGCCCCCAGCACGACGATGATCATCGGCGCCACCGCCAGGATGGGGATGGTCTGCGAGGCGATGATCCACGGCATCAGGCTGCGGTCGAGCGTCGCCACATGCACGATGCCGACCGCAATGATGATGCCGAGCGCGGTGCCGAAGGCAAAGCCGAGCAGCGTCGACGACAGCGTCACCCAGGCATTGTAGACGAGGCTGCGGTTCGAGGTGATGGGCCGCAGGAAGGTGTTCTCGAAGAAATTCACCGCCACCTGGTGCGGCGCCGGCAATGTCGGCTTCGGCTGCGACAGCGTCTTGCCGATGAGTTCGCTAAACGTGGAGGTCTCATTGGCACGGCGGTCGAGATCACGCTGGAACGGCGCGTTGAGGATGACGGCGAAAACATACCAGAGCACGACCACGCCGGCGAGGATGGAGGTGACGGGGATGAGTTTGTCGCGGAAGGTGTCCATCTAGCAGGCCTCGCCGGACAGGCGTGCGCTCTGCGTAACGCGAGCGACCCACCACGCGTTCGCCATCCTAGGGCGAAGCAAGGAGCGAAGCGACGCGGCGCAGACCCTAGGATCCATGCCGTTACCTCTCCGCTCCGCAACGGTGCCGAACATGATCCCCTCTGCCTCGCCCTGCTTGGCCGATACTCTCAACCGTTTTGGCCTTTCGGCAGACGTCACGGCATGCATCCTAGGGTCTGCGCTCGCCGCTTCGCATCGGCTCCGCCCTAGGATGACGAAGGCGCGGGTGGCCGCCCCCTCACCCGACCTCCGCTTCGCTCCGGCCCTCCTCTCCCCGGTGGTGGGGAGAGGAGGGAGCCCGTCGTTTGCTCCCTCAATCATCATAGCTGTGCCCTGCCCGCAGCCCGTCACGCACGCGCGCTGCGATCGCCAGAAACTCCGGCGTCTCGCGGATGTCGAGCGGCCGCTCTCTCGGCAGCGTCGATTCGATGATGTCGCTGACGCGGCCCGGCCGCGGTGACATGACGACGATGCGCGTCGACAGATAGACGGCCTCCGGAATGGAGTGGGTGACGAAGCAGATGGTCTTGTTGGTGCGTCCCCACAATTCCAGCAATTGCTCGTTGAGATGGTCGCGCACGATCTCGTCCAGCGCGCCGAACGGCTCGTCCATCAGCAGCAGGTCGGCGTCGAAGGCCAGCGCACGGGCGATCGAGGCGCGCTGCTGCATGCCGCCCGAGAGCTGCCAGGGATATTTCTTCTCGAAACCAGAGAGGTTGACGAGGTCGAGCGTGCGCTTGATCCGCTCGCCTTGCTCCGTCCTGGACAGACCCATGATCTCCAGCGGCAGCCCGACATTGCGCTCGATCGTCCGCCACGGAAACAGGGCGGCGGCCTGGAAAACATAGCCATAGGCGCGTTTCTCGCGCGCCTGTTCTGCTGTCATGCCGTTGACCGAAATCGTCCCCGAGGTCGGCTTCTCCAAATCGGCGATGACGCGCAGCAGCGTGGTCTTGCCGCAGCCCGAAGGCCCGATGAAGGAGACGAACTCCCCTTTGCCGATGGTGAGATCGACATTGGACAGCGCCTGCACCGGCCCGTCATTGGTCTGGAAGGTCAGTCCGAGTTTGCTTGCCGCGACGACGGCTGGCGAAGTCCCCGTCATCGGCTGCCGCCTGCCTGTTTCCGTCCCTGCGGCGGCTGGAATCCGATTGCTTTTATCGCGATGTTGTTTTCCACTCGCCCTGTCCCATTGGTCTTGTCCCACTCGATCGACGCCCGGAGTTTCCCCGATGTCGCCCAAACCCACTTGTCATCTTATCCGCCCTGAAAGCACTTATGAAGGCAAGCAGGGATTGACCTATTTCGCCGGCATTACCGCCGAAACCGTCGGCGCCTCCGGCATCTGCATGCACATGCTCACCATCCCGCCCGGCGCGCGCGCCAAGGCGCATATGCATGAGAGCCACGAGACGGCGATCTATGTGCTCTCCGGCGAAGTCCACACTTGGTACGGCGACCGGCTCGAGCATCATATCGTCACCAAGGCCGGCGACCTTTTCTACATTCCCGCCGGCGTGCCGCATCTGCCGGCCAATCTGAGCAGCGCCCCGTCTTCGGCCGTCATTGCGCGCACCGATCCCAACGAACAGGAAGGCGTCGTCCTGCTGCCGGAACTGGATGCGCTGGTCGCGTGAGGCCAGCATCGACGGAAGGGCCGCCATCGGCACCGTCACGAACATAATTGCAGCGGCCCCATTTCCTCAAGGCCGGGGATGGTGACGAAGAAACCATCCTCTCCCTTGTTGGTGACCACGACGGTTTCGATTGTCGTTCCCGCCTCGCCTTCCGCCGAACAGGTCGCGCCAAGCGATTGCGCGCCCAGCACCGATGTCAATTGCTGTGTGAACCGGCAGCCGCTGCCATAGGTCTCGACGCCTTCGGCGGTCAGCACGATATAGGCATCGCTCTCCTGATAACCGGCTTTGACGCCGGCGCAGCCGACATCATTGCCCCAGGAGCCGGCCAGTAGGCCGTCCGCTGCTGCCGGACCTGAGCCAGTTGCCATCAGGACCAACGAAATGAGCGCGGCCGAACGCGCCAAGCTCAAACCCCGGTCGCCGGGATGCCGGTGCGTTCCACCTTGCGCGGCGCGGAGATTTCCTTCCACGTCGACAGCGCCCGGTTGACCGCCGCATTCGGCTCGCGGCCGACGAATTCTCCATGCCCGGGCTTGGCCTTGATCTCGGCCTCCTGGATCGACAGTTCGCCACGCGAGAACACGAACCGCGGCAGACCGGTCACCTCGAACCCTTCGAACACATTGTAGTCGATGACGGACTGCTGCTGCTTAGAAGTGATCTTCTTCTTTCGCTTGGGATCCCAGACGACGATGTCGGCATCCGCGCCTTCGACGATGGCGCCCTTTTTCGGATACATGTTGAGGATCTTGGCGATGTTGGTCGAGGTCACCGCGACGAACTCGTTCATCGTCAGCCGGCCGGTGTTGACGCCCGTCGTCCACAGCACCGGCATGCGGTCTTCGAGCCCGCCGGTGCCGTTCGGGATCTTGGTGAAATCTCCGACGCCGTTGCGCTTCTGCTTGGTGGTGAAAGCGCAATGGTCGGTCGCCACCACCTGCAGCGAGCCCGCCTGCAGGCCCGCCCACAGCGAATCCTGGTGCAATTTGTTGCGGAAGGGCGGGCTCATCACGCGGCGCGCCGCATGATCCCAGTCTTTGTCGAAATACTCGCTCTCGTCCAGCGTCAGGTGCTGGATCAGCGGTTCGCCGAACACCCGCATGCCCTTCTGCCGCGCCCGGCGGATCGCCTCATGGCTCTGCTCGCAGGAGACATGCACGACATAGAGCGGCACGCCGGCCATGTCGGCGATCATGATGGCGCGGTTGGTCGCCTCGCCTTCCACTTCGGGTGGCCGTGAATAGGCGTGGCCCTCGGGGCCGTTGTTGCCGGCAGCCAGCAGCTTCTGCGACAGGGCGGCAACGACGTCGCCATTCTCGGCATGCACCAGCGGCAGCGCGCCGAGATCGGCGCAGCGCTGGAACGACGCATACATCTCGTCGTCGTCGACCATCAGCGCGCCCTTGTAGGCCATGAAATGCTTGAACGAGGTGATGCCCTTGTCGACGACAGTGGCCATCTCGTCGAACACCTGCTTGCCCCACCAGGTGATCGCCATGTGGAAGGAGTAGTCGCACGACGCCTTCGAGGTCTTGTTGTCCCACATCTGCAAGGCTTCGAGCAGCGACTGCTGCGGCGCCGGCAGGCAGAAATCGACCACCATCGTCGTGCCGCCGGAGAGCGCCGCGCGCGTGCCGGATTCGAAGTCATCGGCCGAATAGGTGCCCATGAACGGCATTTCGAGATGGGTGTGAGGGTCGATGCCGCCCGGCATGATATAGCAGCCGGTGGCATCGAACTCGTGGTCGCCATGCAGGCCCGAACCGATGGCCGCGATCTTGCCGTGCTGCATCAGCACATCGGCCTTCCAGGTGCGGTCAGCAGTGACGATGGTGCCGTTTCGGATGACTTTGGTCATTGGCTGTTCCCTTGTTCTTGCCGCGCTTCTTACGAGCGTCTCGGTAGTGTTTCAGATCGGTTCAGGACCGAAGCGGCGGCGCTACATGACTCCAACTTCTCCCAATATCTCCTCGATGCAACCATCGAAAGAGTTCGCCAGACCTCCGGTCGAAAACCGCAATACACGATAGCCCTGTCGGCCAAACCATGCGTCGCGTGTCCGATCCTTCTCCATTTGCTCCGGCGTGAAGTGATGCTCTCCATCCACCTCGATAACGAGGTTCTTCTCATGCAGAACAAAGTCAGCAACGTAAGGGCCGATCGGTGCCTGCTTTCTGGCGTGTAAACCCTCAATCGCTCCCCGCAAGGGAGGGAGACTTGGCGTCGCGCTATCACAGCCCGACGTTCAAAGCCTTTGAAAGAATGCATAAAAAGGATTCTTGCGAAGGTGGACCCCCACCCTAACCCTCCCCACAAGGGGGAGGGAACGCTGCCGCGAGCCCAAACTTTCCTCTCGGTGTGGAAACGTAGACAATTTGCCAAGATTAGCACCAACGGAAGTCCCCCTCCCCCTTGTGGGGAGGGGTTAGGGGTGGGGGTACAGCGCCGACCTCTCACCCGACGATCTCCGCCGTCTCCACCACCGCGTGGAACAAAACGTCCGCGCCCGCCGAAGCCCATTCCTTGGTGATCTCCTCGGCCTCGTTGTGGCTGAGGCCATCGACGCAAGGGCACATCACCATGGCGGTGGGCGCGACGCGGTTGATCCAGCAGGCGTCGTGGCCGGCGCCGGAGACGATGTTGCGGTGGGAATAGCCGAGGCGTTCGGCGGCATCACGGATCGCCTTGACGCAGCCGGCATCAAAGGTCACCGGATCGAAAGCACCGACCTGTTCGATCTCGTAGCGAATGTCGAGTGCATCGCAGATCGTGTCGATGCCTTCGCGGATGCGGCCGTCCATCGCGTCCAGCACTTCCTTTTCCGGCGAGCGGATATCGACGGTGAAGACGGTGCGCCCGGCGATGATGTTGCGCGAATTGGGATAGACCTCCATGTGGCCGACCGCGCCGACGGCATCGGGCTGGTAGTCCATGGCGATCTCGTGCACCAGTTCGATCACCCGCGCCATGCCGAGCCCGGCATTGCGGCGCTTGGGCATCGGCGTCGAGCCGGTGTGGGCTTCCTTGCCGGTCAGCGTCACCTGCAGCCATTTAAGGCCCTGGCCATGGGTGACGACACCAATGTCGATACCTTCGTCCTCGAGGATCGGACCCTGTTCGATATGCAGTTCGAAGAAGGCGTGGATCTTACGGTCGCCGACCTTCTCGCTGCCCTTCCAGCCGATGCGCTCGAGTTCCTCGCCGAATTTCTTGCCCTGTTTGTCGACATGCCCGTACACATCGGCCTGGTCGAGCACGCCGGCGAACACGCCGGACGCCATCATCGCCGGCGCGAAGCGCGAGCCCTCCTCGTTCGTCCAGTTGGTGACGACGATCGGATGTTTGGTCTTGATGCCGAGGTCGTTGAGAGAGCGCACCACTTCAAGCCCACCCAGCACGCCGAGCACGCCGTCATACTTGCCGCCGGTCGGCTGCGTATCGAGATGGCTGCCGACATAGACCGGCGGCAGGCTGGGATCGGTGCCTTCGCGGCGGGCAAACATCGTGCCCATCTCATCGACGCCCATTTCGAGCCCGGCCGCATCGCACCAGCGCTTGAACAGATGCCGCCCTTCGCCGTCTTCGTCGGTCACGGTCTGACGATTGTTGCCGCCGGCAATGCCGGGGCCAATCTTCGCCATCTCCATGATGGAATCCCACAAACGGTCTGAATTGATTCGCAGATTCTCGCCGGGTGCGGCCATCTTGAGTTCCCATCTACACCAGGGTTCTTGTCGCCCCTTGAGTGATTTACAGCTTGACCGTATGGTCAGCTTTTAAACTACACAACCTGACCAAGCGGTCAACTAGAATCTTGGGGTAGACATGGCAGAACCCACCCGCCCCATGCGGCGACAGGAGATCCGACGAGAGAATGAAAAAACCATTCTCGTCGCTGCCGAGAAGGTGTTTGCGGAGGCAGGGTTCGGGGGCGCCACGATGCAGTTGATCGCGGATCTGGCGGGACTGCCGAAGGCAAATCTCCACTACTATTTCGCCACCAAGGAAGAGCTTTACCGGTCGGTCGTTCAAAACATCTTTGAAATCTGGCTACAGGCGGCCAATTGCTTCGACGCGGCGCGCGGACCCATAGACGGCATCAGTGCCTATATCGACGCCAAGATGGAAATATCACGCCGCCATCCTGACGGCTCGAAGGTCTGGGCCTCTGAAGTGATGCACGGTGCGCCGGTGCTTCAGGACTATATGGAATCGACGCTGCGCGAATGGACGGACGGCCGCGTCGAGATCATCAGGCGCTGGATCGAGGAAGCCAAGATGGACCCGGTGGATCCGCGCCATCTGCTCTATATGCTTTGGGCTACGACCCAGCACTACGCCGATTTCGGTCACCAGATCGAGACGCTCAATGGCGGCAAGCCGCTGTCCGACCGGCAATGGCGGGAAGCCAAGGAAAATATCAAGCGGGTGATCCTGACCGGGATCGGCGCGTTGCCCGCCTGACTGTAACCGTTCGTTGCAGCAAAAGATCAGGTCGGCGCGCTGCCGCACCGACCCCACCCGACCGCTTCGCGGCGACCCTCTCCTCCAGGGCGAGGGATATCGTGTCAGTCCGTCAATCGATGGACCTCAGCACTTCCCGCACATGGTCGATCAATTCGTTGATCTGGCCCTTGGTGATGATCAGCGGCGGCGACAGCGCGATGATGTCGCCGGTGGTGCGGATCAGCGCGCCGCGCTCGAACGCCTTGACGAAGGCCGAGAAGGCCCGCTTGGTCGGCTGTCCGGCGATCGGCGCCAGCTCGATCGCACCGATCAGGCCGATGTTCCTGATATCGATGACGTTCGGCTCGCCCTTCAGCGAATGCAGCGCGTCTTCCCAGTACGGCGCCAGCTCCTCGCCACGGGTCAGCAGGCCCTCTTCCTTGTAGGTGTCGAGCGTGCCGAGTGCGGCCGCGCAGGCGATCGGGTTGCCCGAATAGGTGTAGCCGTGGAAGAACTCGATCATGTGCTCGGGGCCGGTCATGAAGGCGTCGTGGATCTCCTTCTTCACGAACACCGCGCCCATCGGGATGACGCCGTTGGAGACGCCCTTGGCGGTGGTCATGATGTCGGGCGTGACACCGAAATAGTCGGCGGCGAACGGCGTGCCGAGACGGCCGAAACCGGTGATGACCTCATCGAAGATCAACAGGATGCCATGCTTGGTGCAGATCTCGCGTAGCCTCTGAAGATAACCCTTCGGCGGCAGGATGACGCCGGTGGAGCCGGCGACCGGCTCCACGATGACGGCGGCGATGGTGGAAGCGTCATGCAGGGCTACGATACGCTCCAGCTCGTTGGCGAGTTCCGCGCCATACTCCGGCACGCCCTTGGTGAAGGCGTTCTTTTCCGGCAGATGCGTGTGCGGCATATGGTCGACGCCGCCGAGCAGCGTGCCGAACATCTTGCGGTTGGTGACGATGCCGCCGACCGAGATGCCGCCGAAATTGACGCCGTGATAGCCGCGCTCGCGGCCGATCAGCCGGGTGCGCGAGCCCTCGCCTTTAACACGGTGATAGGCGATCGCCATCTTGAGCGCCGTCTCGACCGATTCCGAACCGGAATTGGTGAAGAAGACATGATCCATGCCCTTGGGCGCGAGGTCGACCAGGCGGTTGGCCAGTTCGAACACGATCGGATGGCCCATTTGGAAGGCGGGCGCATAGTCGAGCTCGGCGGCCTGCTGTTGGATCGCTTCGGTGATCTTCGGCCGGCAATGGCCGGCATTGACGCACCACAGGCCGGCGGTGCCGTCGAGCACCTTGCGGCCGTCGCTGGTCGTGTAGTGCATGTCCTTGGCGGACACCATCATGCGCGGCGCCTGCTTGAACTGCCGGTTTGCCGTGAACGGCATCCAGAATGCGCTGAGATCGTTCGGCGTGACTTTCAGCCGGTTGGACATGACCAGGACTTCCCCTTGTAAACTGTTTCGCTGCGCCCAACGCTTGGTCTTTGCCGCGTTTTCATGCTACGCAAATTTTTGACCGATTGGACAAACGTTAGCACCGCCCTCTCAGCGGTCAAGGATTACTAGCGGAAATGCGGCACCTGAAGTGCGTTCCACAGGCTAGGGAAAAACTGGTCCAGAGAATTGGTCCAGATGACCCTCAACACGAGGGCTTGCAACGGTGACCATCGCCACGGACGCCCCTCGCCGCACCCGCATCCAGCAGGAAAAGCGCGAACTCATCCTGGAGGCGGCGCTCGAGGTTTTCTCCGCCAACGGTTTCCGCGGCTCGACCATCGACCAGATCGCCGAAGCCGCAGGCATGTCGAAGCCCAACCTGCTCTATTATTTCCGCCGCAAGGAAGACATCCACGAAACGCTGATGCAGCGCCTGCTCGACACCTGGTTGGCGCCGCTGCGCGAACTCGACGACATTGGGGATCCCCTTACCGAACTGCGCAGCTACATCAGGCGCAAGCTGGAGATGGCGCGCGACTTTCCGCGCGAGAGCCGGCTGTTCGCCAACGAGATCCTGCAAGGCGCGCCGCGCATCATGCCGCTGCTGGCCGGAGAGTTGAAGACGCTGGTCGACGAGAAGGCGACCGTCATCAAGGGCTGGATGCGCGCTGGCAAGATCGCCAAGACCGATCCGTGGCACCTGATCTTCTCGATCTGGGCGACGACGCAGCATTATGCCGATTTCGACGTCCAGGTCCGCGCCGTGCTCGGGCCGAACCGCGGCGGCGACGGCCGCTTCGAGGACGCCGCAAGGTTTCTTGAGCAGTTGTTCCTCGATGGGCTGAAGCCGAAGGGCTGACGCCTCAGGCGCTGCGCCGCTGGGCCGGCAGTTCATCCAGCAATGTCTGCAGCTTGGCGATCGAATTCTGCTCGGCGAGCGGCGTGTAGACGATCAGCTTCATGTCCGAGCCGTCGCCGATCGACAGGCTCATATGCTCGAAGGTCATGGCGCCCGCGCTCGGGTGCCGGACATGCTTCACCCCCGACAATCGGTGCGCGACGTCGCGCTGCGGCCACCAGGCACGAAATTCGGGGCTCGAACGCGTCATCAACTCGATCAGCCGCTCGAAATCCGGATCGCCGACATAGCGGGCGCTCGCGGCCCGGAACGAGGCCAGCACGGTGCGCGCCAGTTGCTCCCAGTCGACCAGCAGGCGCCGGTGGTGCGGGCTGGTGAACACCATGTGGACGATGTTGCGGGCATCCCCTTCCAGCAGGCCATAGTCGCCGAACACCGCCACCGCCGCCGGGTTCCAGGCCAGCACATCCCAGCGCCGCCCGACCACATAGGCCGGCTGCAGCACCAGGCTCTGCAGCATGTGCAGCAAGGGGCCGTCGACCCTTTCCGGCGCCACGGCACGGCGCTCCGGCTGCTGGCGGTCGGCAAGGATGAACAGATGCTGTTTTTCGGCGGCGTCGAGGCGCAGCGCTTCGGCAAGCGCGGTCAGCACCTCGACCGAGGGCCTGACCTCCCGCCCCTGCTCCAGCCATGTGTACCAGGTCGTGCCGACGCCGGCGATCATCGCGACCTCCTCGCGCCGCAGCCCCGGCGTGCGCCGCCTGAGGCCGGTGGCGATGCCGGTTGCCGATGGCGTCAGCCTTTCGCGGCGTGAGCGCAGGAAGGCGCCGAGTTCGCGCCGGCGGCTGTCTTCAGCGGAGTGGGTCGGAGCAGCGTGGGGTTGGGACTCCATGCGCTTATTATAGCAGTATTGATACCAGGATAAAGTTTGAACTGTTTGGCATCCGACAACTGTCCCATCTTCCGTTCAGAGCAACAGAACGGAGGCTCTGAACATGGAACTCAAAGACAAGACAATCCTCATCACCGGCTCGACCGACGGCGTCGGCCGCGTCGTCGCACAACGGCTCGGTGCCGCTGGCGCCCGCGTGCTGGTGCATGGCCGTGATGCGGCGCGGGGCAAGGCCACAGTCACCGAGATCGAAGCCGCCGGCGGCAAGGCCGAGCTTCTGGTCGCCGACCTCTCGTCGCTGGCCGAAGTGCGCCATCTCGCCGAGGCGGTGCGCGCCAGGACGGATCGGCTGGACATCCTCATCAACAATGCCGGCATCGGCACGGCGGGCCAAGGTGCCAAAAGACAGATCAGCGCCGACGGGTACGAACTGCGCTTCGCGGTGAATTATCTCGCCGGTTCCGTGCTGACATCGGAGCTTCTGCCATTGCTGAAGGCGAGCACGCCGGCCCGCATCGTCAATGTCGCCTCGGCGGGGCAGCAGGCGATCGATTTCAGCGATGTCATGCTGACCCGCGCCTATGACGGCGTGCGCGCTTATTGCCAGAGCAAGCTGGCGCAGATCCTGTTCACCGTCGATTTGGCCGAACAGTTGAAAGGTACCGGCGTCACCGTCAACGCGCTGCACCCCGCGAGTTACATGAATACCACCATGGTCCGGCAGGCTGGTGTGACGCCGTGGAGTTCGGTCGAGACCGGTGCCGAGGCCATCCTCAACCTCGCCGCCTCACCCGCGCTCGACGGAAAAAGCGGCCTCTATTTCGACGGCCTGCGGGAATCCCGTGCCGACGCCCAGGCTTATGACTCCAAGGCAAGGCAACAGTTGCGAGCCTTGAGCCTCGATCTCATCGGCACGGCCTCCCCCACATCGAAGGAAGACCATTGATGACCAAGACAATCCAACATGCCGTCGTGATCGGCGGCTCGTCCGGCATCGGCCTGGCGACGGCGCGAAAACTGCTTGGCCCGGGCATGAAGGTGACCATCACCGGGCGCAACGAGGACAAACTGAAGAGCGCTTGGAAAAGCCTTGGCAGCGCTGCCGAGAAGGCTGCTTTCGACGCCGCGAAGCCGGATGAGGTCCGCCAGTTCTTCGAGAGCCTCGGTCCTTTCGACCATCTGGTGCTGGCGGCCAGCGGCGGCAAGGGCCTCGGCCCCTTCCCGACGCTTGACCTGAGCGACATCGGCAGTGGCGTCGATGAGAAAGTCCGGCCGCAGCTGTCCTGCCTGCAGGCGGCCCTGCCGACGCTGAACAAGGCCGGCTCGGTGACCTTCGTCTCGGCGGTCTCGGCGCAACTCGCGACGCCCGGCGTTGCCGGCATCGCCGCCATCAACGGCATGCTGTTGACCGTGGTGCCGATTCTGGCGGTGGAACTGAAGCCGCTGCGCGTCAATGTCGTGGCGCCAGGCGTCATCGACACGCCATGGTGGGATTTTCTGGCCGAGGAGCAAAAGCAAACGATCTTTGCCGACTATGCCGGCAAGACCCCGGTCGGCCGCGTCGGCCGGGCCGAAGACGTGGCCGACGCAATCGCCTTCCTCGTCTCCAACGGCTTCATGACCGGCCAGGTGCTGACCTGCGATGGCGGCCTGCGATTTGCGGCATAGGAACAGCGATCGGGCTCCGGCGGGACCCTTAATTGGCCTTCTTTGGAACACGGTCGTTCTCGTCCGCAGGCCTGTCGCCTGTCGGTTTTGCCGAAACAGGCTTTTCCGGCACATGGGAATAGTCAGATGTATCCGCCCCATACATCTTGTTGTCGATCGCTTCTTGCCAGCTGAAATCCGCGTCGGACGGTGAAACGTGGGCAATCTCATGGCGGGAGGAGCGAGAGTGCAGCCAGTTCGGAGTGATCTCTCGGACCAATTGTGCAAAGCGTCCCATCGAAACCGTTCCTTTCCTTGTCTTTCCAGGAGGCGCGATCGCGGTTGCGTCGGCCGGACCTAAAGTTGACCTCTCAGCCAGGCCAGCGTCTCGGCGACGCCGGCAAGCCCGTACCGCGCTGTGGTATGCGCCGGTGGCTTGACCCGGATCGATATGCCGCCGGCATCATTGATCGTTTCGAAGCCGTTTTCGTCCGACGTGTCGTCGCCCAGGAAGACCGGGCGGCGGCCCGTGAATGGCGCAATCTCCATGAAACGCCGGATCGCGGCGCCCTTGGCGGCCTCCAGCGGCAGCAATTCCACGCCGGCATTGCCGGCAACCACCCGGTAGCCCTTTGGCAGCGTGGCCAGCGCCTGCTCGACAAGCTGCGTCGCACGCGGAAGCAGATGGGGGGCGGCGCGCGTGTGGATGGCCAGCACCCGTCCTTTGCGCTCGATATAAGCCCCACGACCGAGCTCGGCCTCGATCTCGTCGGCAAGCGCAGAAATATCCGCCGGCTCGTCCGCTACTTCGACGTCGTCGTTCGGCAGGAGCCGGTGCTCCAATCCATACAGCCCGGCGGCGCGCAGTTTCAGAGGCTGAAACAGATGGTCGACAGCCGCAACGGAGCGGCCTGTTATGAAGGCCAATGCCCCGTCCAGCTTGCGGTCCAGGCCTTGCAGCAAGGAGCGAAGCTCGTCGCTGACCGAGACGGCGTCCGGGTGTTCGGCATGTTCCAGCAGGGTGCCGTCGATGTCGAGGAACAACGCCCATTCGCCGGTCAGCACAGTCTGCGGTTTCGGCATGACGGCCTGCGGCTTTTGCGGGCTTTCGCTGATCATCTTTTGCAGGACCTCGTTCATGACATGACTACCCGCTTGCGCTCGAACATGGACACGACATTGTCGACGCTAGGCAGCCGGTCACCGACACCGGTTACCCGGTCGAGGTCACCGCGCTTGCGCAAGCGCGCTGCATCCAGAAGCATGCTGCCGGCCCAGCGATAGACATTGTTGTTGCGGATCGTCTCGCGCATGGGCCGCATGCGCTCGCGCTGTTCGTCTGAAGTCATGATCAGCGCCTGCAACAGCGCTTCGCTCATCATGGCGGCGTCGTAAGGGTTGACGATCAGCGCCTCCAGCAATTCGCGCGAGGCGCCGGCGAAGGTGCTGAGCATCAAGACGCCCTGTTCGTCGTCGCGCGCCGCGACGAATTCCTTGGCGACCAGGTTCATGCCGTCATGCAGGCTGGTGACCATGCATATGTCGGCGGCGCGATAAATCTCGTAGACTTGTTCCTGTGAGTGATGCTCGGCCACCATGACCACCGGCCTGTAACCCTCGCTGCCATAGCGTTGGTTGAGCTCCTGGGCATAGCGGTGGCATTCGTCGTGGAGCAGCTTGTAAGCCGGCAGCGTGCCGCGGCTGGGGGCCGCGACCTGCAGGAAAACCAGCTTTCCGATCCATTCAGGGTATCGCTTGAACAATTCGTCCAGCGCCTGAAATCGATCCAGAATGCCCTTCGTGTAGTCGAGACGCTCGACGCCCACGGCCAGCTTCACATCCGCCTTCAGTCCGAACCTATTGCGCAGGCGGGCCCGGCAGTCATCGACGTCAGGCAATTTTGCCAACAGGTCGGCCGGCCATTCTATCGAGATGGGATAGGCGTGCACCAGCGTCGTCTGGCCACCGTAGGAGATCGCCGCATCGGCCCGCTCGATGCGGCTTTCCAGGAAGCGATCGACGCTTTCGGTGAAATTGTTGGCGTGGAACTGGGTGTGGAAGCCGATGATCGAACTGCCGAGCAGCCCCTCGAGGATGCGTTCACGCCAGGGACAGATGCTGTACACTTCCGAATTCGGCCACGGGATATGCCAGAAGGTGATGACGATCGCCTCCGGCAGGCGCTCGCGGATCATGCGCGGCAGCAGCGCGAAGTGGTAATCCTGGACCAGCACGATAGGCCGCTCGTTGCGCGCTTCGGCAACCACCGTGTCGGCGAACTTCCGGTTGACGGCCTCGTAGGCCTCCCAGTCCGAGGCGCGAAAAATCGGTCGGGTGAAGGCGATGTGGCAAAGCGGCCAGAGCCCCTCATTGGCGAAACCGAGATAATAACCCTGATGTTCTTCCTCCGTCAGCCAGACCCGGCGCAGCGTATAGGACGGATGGCCGGGAGGCACCTGTACCCGGTCGTGGTCGTCGACGGTGAGGCGGTCCGCCGTTCCGCCGCCATAGGCGATCCAGGTGCCGCCACAGGCGCGGGTGATCGGCTCGAGCGCGGACACCAGCCCGCTGGCCGGCACCAACAATTCGACGCCATCATCCCTGATGTTGTGGATATAGGGTTCGCGGTTCGACACCACGATGACCTGCGCATCGGGCAGATCGTCGGCGAGGATCTTGCGCAATGTCTCGGGCGACCACGTCACCAGCGCCGCATCGGCCGATTGGCCGTTCTTTTCGAACTCACGGATCACCTTGCGCGCCGCCTCCGCGGCCACGTCTTCGCCCGCTGTATGGGCAACCGCCGGAGGGTGACTGCGGCGCTGCCGCGATAGGGAGAGGAATACGGCAAGAGCGGAAAAACCGAGGCTCGCGAAGATCAGAACCCAGAGCAGTTCCGCACCGTAGTTTGTCATTGAATGTCAACTCACCCGGCCGTCGGCGACCGTTTTTTCGTGTTTCCCGTTTGAAAAGGTCCGCCGACCACGTGGTCGGCGTTCGGACCCGTATTTTTGCAACGCACAAAGCTCGGATCGGTTCCGCCAATTTTGTTCGGATCATGTCCTTACGATGAGCGGCACCAGCCCTTCATGGCGGTCGGCAAGGAAAGCGACGACCCGATCGCCGACGCGCTGGAAGGTGAGATCGACGACCCGGTCGCCGACGCCCAGGTGCCGCAGTGTCAGCGTGTCGATGCCGATCGGCAGCCTCGGGCGGGTGACGCGGATTTCGCCATCCCAGCCGTCGATCTCCAGGCCAAGGCAGGCCTGCATCAGCATGAAGGCGGAGCCCGCCGACCACGCCTGCGGCAGGCAGGCGACGGGATAGGCGATGGGTGCTTCGCCCGGCGCACGTGTAAAACCGCAGAACAGTTCGGGCAGCCGCATGTTGAAATGGACTGCGGATTCGAATGTGCCGCTCATCAGGCGAACCACGCTTTCGCGCTCGCCATAGCGCGCCAGGCCGGCACCGCACAGGGCGGTGTCGTGCGGCCAGATCGAGCCATTGTGGTACGACATCGGATTGAAGAACACGGCATCGTCGGCGAGCGTCCGCAGTCCCCAGCCGGAATGGAAGGAGGCGGAAAGCAGCTGGTCGGCGACCATCTGGGCCCGCGCCGGCTCAGGCAATCCGACAAAAAGCAGATGCCCGGCATTCGAGGTCCGCACCTTGCAGGGCTCGCCCGCACCGTCGATCGCGAGGGCATAGAAGCCGAGATCGTCAAGCCAGAAATCGCGTTCCACGGCGACCCGCATCGCCTCGGCGCGACCATCCCAATGGTCGGCCCTGTCGTCCTCCCCACGGCGGCGGGCAAGCTTGGCCAGCCCCCGGAAAGCGGCAAAGACATAGCCTTGCACTTCGACCAGGGCGATCGGACCCTTGGGAATGCGGCCATCGGCATGGAAGACCGAATCGAAACTGTCCTTCCATCCCTGGTTGGCGAGGCCGGACTCGGCCGCTCGCTGGTAAGTGACGAATCCGGTCTCCCGGCCCGCCTCCTCCGTCCATTCGGCCGCAGCGCACAGCGATGGCCACAAGCCGTCGATGAACGCCATGTCACCGGTACGATCGGCGTAGGCACAAGCAAGATAGATGTAGAGCGGTGTCGTATCGACGCCACCGTAGTAGCGGCCGAAGGGGAGCTCCCGCAGCGCCACCATTTCGCCCTTGCGGGTCTCGTGCATGATCTTGCCCGGCTGCGAATCGCTGAACGGCGATGTCTCGGTCGCCTGATGCTGGGCCAGAAAGGCCAACACGCCCCGCGCCAGGCCCGGATTGAGCCACAGCATCTGCAGTGCCGAGATGACGCCGTCACGACCGAACGCCGTCGAGAACCAGGGGATGCCGGCATAGGGATAGGGGCCGGTCGCCAGTTCGGTGGTCAGCAGCGCGACATCGGCGCGGGCGCGCTCGACCCAGTCGTTGAAGACGCGGCCCGAGCTGCGCACCGTCGCGCCATGGCGACGTTTGGCCCGCATGCCAAAGCGGGCGCGGGCGGCAGCGGCGCGAAACCGGTCGCGGTCGGGCTTATCGGCCACCTCGGGACCGACCTCGACATAAAGCACCTTCCTGCTGCGCTTGGTGACGGCGATCAGGAAATCGGCACGGGTGGCTGTCAGTTGGTCCGGCGCCTGCGAGAACGATATCGCAGAGAGGCGGGCCAGGCCGTCGAGCCCGTCATAGCGCAGCAGGACGGACGTCGCGTCTGTTTCGGCGGCATGGGCCAGCCCGCGCTTCAGCCGTGTCGAGCCGCGCACTTCGAACATGTCGCGGAAATCGGCGGAATAGTGCAGGGAAACGCTGATCGTCGAGTGTTCCCGGCTGTAATTGGAAAGGGTGATGCGTTCGAACAGCCTGTCCTGCCAAAGCAGCCTGACGCGTTCGATGTGAATGGCTCCCTGCGGGATGTCGCGTCCACCGGCGCTCTGTATCGGCAGATTGGTCAAATTGGTGGTGAACAGCACATTGTCCTGGCTGAGCGAGGCGCCGAGCAGCGATGTCTGCCTGCCGCCGACGGTCAGCCGGAACTCGGAAAGAACCCGTGTGTCGTCGCGAAAGAAACCGTCGCCGGCTCCGCGTATGTCGCCATAGGCGTCGGCAACCGCGAAGCAATCGCCCTGCTTGAGGGCAAACAACCGATGCGGCTCGCGAGGGGCGGTGGCGTCGAGCGATGCAAGCGCAACCGCGGGATCGAGCTGGCGCTCATCGAGTTGGGCCATTCGTCAAAGATCCCTGTTGTTTCGTTGTCGTGGCTCGAGCACGTCGTTGCTCAAGACGCCTTCGCCGCGCTCGGGACGCCGATCAGGCCCGCATAGGCGGCCAGATAATCGCCAGCCATTCTTCGAGCGGAGAACCGCTTTTCGAAAACGGCCCTCACCTTTCGCCTGTCGAGTTGCAGCAAGTCGGGCACCGCGGCGACCGCGCCGTCCACCGTGTCAGCGATGAAACCGGTGACGCCTTGATCGATGATTTCGGGCAGCGCGCCGCAATTCCAGCCGATGACCGGCGTGCCGCAGGCCATGGCCTCGATGGCGACAAGGCCGAACGGCTCCGGCCAGTCGATCGGGAACAGCAGGCCGGCCGCCTTGCCGAGAAATTCCGCCTTCTGGTCCTCCTCGATCTCGCCGACATAGACGATGCGATCGCCGTCGATCAACGGTTCGACCACCTCGTGGAAATAGGCGCGGTCGTCGTCGCCGATCTTTGCCGCGAGCTTGAGCTTGAGCCCCGAACGCAAGGCGATCTCGATGGCGCGGTCCGGGCGCTTGTCGCGTGAGAACCGGCCGAGGAAGGCAAGGTAGGGTTCTTCCGCCGTCGTCTCAAAAGTCGGTTCGTAGAGAGTGGTCGGCAATCCGTGATGGATCGTCGCCAACCAGTTGGCGTTGGCAAAGCCCGCCTTCTGGCTGTGCGAAATGGAAATCAGGGGAAAACGCGGAAACCGTTCATAGGCCGGCGCCAGGTCGACATAATCCAGCCTGCCATGCGGTGTCGTCACCGTGCGGTCGGCGAGATCCTCGAAGAAGGAAAAGTGCAGGAAATGGCTGAGATGGAAGTGGATGACGTCGAACTCCGACGCCCGTTCCCTCACCTGCGCAAGCATCGAAAGATGCGCCGCGATCTCGGATTTAAGCGGACGCGGATCGAGGCGCAGCGCGCGTTCCCGGCTGGGTACCAGCGTCGCGGAAGTCTGGCTGTCGCCACTGGCGAACAGCGTCACCTCATGGCCCAGATCGACCAGCGCTTCGGTCAGATACGAGACGATGCGCTCGGTGCCGCCATAGAGCCTTGGCGGCACCGATTCATAAAGCGGCGCGACATGGGCGATTTTCATATTCCATCCTGGATGCTGGGCATGCAGGTGTGAATGCGTCAACGGCTCGATTGGTTCCGATTTTATGATCGAGCCGTCGGCACCAGAGGCCGCAGTCGGCATGGAACTGTGCGTCAAACAGATTGCGCGATCAGGGTCAGAAAGCCACCGCTCAGGGCGACATTGCCGACGAAGCCATTGATGCGGGACGCACGGTCCGGCCCCTGATGGTCCCAGAAATTGTGGAACATCGGCGTGGCGACGATGAGGAACAGCAGCAGCACCGCGGCCGCGACTGCAGTCCAGAAGCCGGCGATCACCAGCACGCCGGCGGTGATCTGAAGCACGATGCCGAGCCACAGCGCCAACCGCGCCTGCGGCACGCCGCGCGCGGCCATCAGCTGGGTCAGGAAGGCCGCGTTCTGGATGTTGCGCAGGCCGGCGAAGACGAAGGCGCCGCCGAGCAACAGGCGAGCGAAAAACAACAAGGTCGAAGGCAAATCGGCAGGCATCAAACGCTCCCTTTGAAAGTGGAGCGCCGCCTTTCGACGGCGCTCCCAACATAACCGGACAATCAGGTGGCCTTGGCCGCCGGCACTGGGTGAATGGCCTGGAACGGGATGCACAGCCGGTTCCAGGTGTTGATCATGCCGAGCGCAACGGAAAGCTTGACCAGTTCCTCTTCCGAGAAATGCTCGAGCGTCTTTGCATAGAGTTCGTCCGGCACGCCATTGCTGGCGATCAAGGTGACGGCTTCGGTCCAGGCCAGGGCAGCGCGTTCGCGCAGGGAAAACAGCGGCGATTCCTTCCAGGCTGAAACCAGATAGAGCCGCTGCTCGGTCTCGCCGTCGCGCCTCGCCTCGCGGCTGTGCATCTCGACGCAGAACGAGCAGCCATTGATCTGCGATGCCCTGAGCTTGATCAGGTGCAGCAGGCTCACCTCGAGCCCGCATTCGTCCACCGCCTTGTTGAGCGCCGACACAGCCTTCATGATCTCCGGCGCCTTGGCGAAAAATTGCAGCCTCTGTTTCATCTTCCTGTCCTTTCAAATCTGCTTTGGGTTTGGGTCTACGGGGTTAACTGGATTTCTGCGGCCGCTGGTGGCGCTCGACGAAGGCGCAGCTCGCAGCAAGCGACCTGGGATCGCCTTCTGCCGCATAGGTGGCCACGATATCGGACAGCTTGGTCTCGGCGAGCGCGGCGCGATAGGCACGCTCGGCCTTCAGCATCGCGGCGTTGATGCCGCAGGGTTTGACATAGGCCGAAGCATCGAGCTTCACCGGACCGCGCTGGCGGATCTCGCCGCAACGGAAAGCCGGCTCGCGCCCTTCGATGGCCAGCACGATGTCGAGCAGCGTGATGCGCTCGGCCGGCCGCGCCAGCCGATAGCCACCCGCCGGCCCGGGCACCGATTCCAGAATGCGCGCCGCGCTCAGCATGTTGAGATGCTTCAGCAGATAGCTAGGCGACAGGCCAAAGGACTCGGCCAGAGCGGCGCCAGGCATGGTGCTGTTCCCCTCCACACTGGCCAGCGTGGCAGCGCAATGGATAGCTGCCTCAACGCCCTCGCCCAGCTTCATTGGATCGGCTCCTTTATCATGGATATATACTATCGTGGATAATTATTATCTGCAATAGGAAAATTAAAAAACGGCGCTCGAAAGCGCCGCTCTTTTGTTGGGGTAAGTCCCTATTCCGCAGCCACCTTGGCCATCGGATTGTTCGGGTGCGTCGTCCAGTTGGCATAGACCGGCGATACCGGCCTGCCGGTGCGCTGGTCCATCACGCCTGCCGCCAGCGGTTCCATGGTGATGCAGTTCTCGACCGGGCAGACATTAACGCACAGATTGCAGCCGACGCATTCGGCCTCGATCACCTCGAAGTGCCTGACGCCGTCGACCATGCTGGTGATCGCCTGGTGCGAAGTGTCCTCGCAGGCGATGTGGCAGCGGCCGCATTTGATGCAGGCATCCTGGTCGATACGCGCCTTGGCGACGTAGTTCAGGTTGAGATACTGCCAATCGGTGACATTGGGCGTGGCGCGGCCGACGATGTCGTTGAGCGAGGCGTGCCCCTTCTCGTCCATCCAGTTTTCGAGGCCCGCGATCATTTCCTGCACGATCTTGAAGCCATAGGTCATTGCCGCCGTGCAGACCTGCACATTGCCGGCGCCGAGCGCCATGAATTCGGCAGCATCGCGCCAAGTGGTGATGCCGCCGATGCCGGAGATCGGCAGGCCGCGGGTTTCGGGATCGCGCGCGATCTCGGCCACCATGTTCATGGCGATCGGCTTCACCGCCGGGCCGCAATAGCCGCCATGCGAGCCCTTGCCGTCGATGGTCGGCTGCGGCGCGAAGCTGTCGAGGTCGACACCGGTGATTGAATTGATGGTGTTGATCAGCGACACCGCGTCGGTGCCGCCGGCATGTGCCGCCCGTGCGGGCTTACGCACATCGGTGATGTTGGGCGTCAGCTTGGTGATGACGGGCATGCGGGTGTTCTGCTTGCACCAGCGCACCACCATTTCGATATATTCCGGCACTTGGCCGACAGCCGCGCCCATGCCGCGCTCCGACATGCCGTGCGGGCAGCCGAAATTCAGCTCGATGCCGTCGGCCTCCGTCTCCTCGACCACCGGCAGGATCGCCTTCCAGGCCTCCTCGACGCAAGGCACCATCAGCGAGACGACGATGGCGCGGTCGGGCCAGTCCTTCTTGACCTGCTTGATCTCACGCAAATTGACCTGCAGGTCGCGGTCGGTGATCAACTCGATGTTGTTGAGACCGAGCAGGCGGCGGTCGGCGCCCCAGATCGCGCCATAGCGCGGGCCGTTGACGTTGACCACCGGTGGGCCTTCCTCGCCCAGCGTCTTCCACACCACGCCGCCCCAGCCGGCCTTGAAGGCACGGATGACGTTGTAGGCCTTGTCGGTCGGCGGCGCCGAGGCCAGCCAGAACGGATTGGGCGATTTGATGCCGACGAAATTGTTTCTGATATCTGCCATGCTCATGCCCTCCCGTTCGAGGTCAGTGCCCGATTGATGCTCTCCGCAGCGTCGCGGCCCTGCGCGACCGCGGAGACGGTGAGGTCGTCGCCACCGAAGATGCAGTCGCCACCGGCCCAGACCCTGTCGAGCGACGTGCGCCCTTCCGCATCGACCTTGATGCGGCCGGCTTCAAGATCGATCGACGCACCGCTGCCATTAAGGGCGACCGGCACAAAACTCTGACCAATCGCCTTGAACACCTGGTCGGCAACGAGCGTCAGTGTCTCGCCGGTGCCGGCAAGCCTGTCGCCGTTCAGCGCCGTGTATTCGAGTTCGACGGCGGTGACCTTGCCGCCTTCGGCGATCACCCGCTTCGGCTGCAGCCAGTGGCGGATGCTGACGCCGTTGGCTGCCGCCAGATCCTGTTCGAATTCGGAAGCGTTCATGTGCTCCTGGCCGCGCCGGTAACAGATCGTCACCTCCTCGGCGCCGAGCAGCTTCGACTGTACGGCCGCGTCGATGGCCGTCATGCCACCACCGATGACGACGACGCGGCGGCCAACCGGCAGGCCGGAAAGGTCGCTGGCCTGGCGCAGTTCGGCAATGAACTCGACCGCGTTGATGACGCCGTCGGCCTCCTCGCCATCGGCACGCAGCGCGTTGACGCCGCCAAGGCCCATGCCGAGAAACACCGCATCGTAATTGCGGATCAGGTCCGACAGCTGGTAGTCGCGGCCGAGCGCCTTGCCGTTCTGGATGTCGATACCGCCGATCGCGGTCACGTAGTCGACTTCGGCTTGGGCGAAATCGTCGACACTCTTGTAGGCGGCGATGCCGTATTCGTTGAGGCCACCGGCCTTCGCGCGCGCCTCCAGGATGGTCACGTCATGGCCGTGGCGGGCGAGCCGGTGCGCGGCCGCAAGGCCGGCCGGCCCGGCGCCGACCACGGCGACAGTCTTGCCGGTCGGCTCGGCGCGCGGGTAGAACTGCTTGTTCTCGCTCATGGCGACGTCGGTGGCATAGCGCTGCAGGCGGCCGATCTGCACCGGCTTGCCTTCCGCCACCTCGCGCACGCAGACTTCCTCGCACAGCGTCTCGGTCGGGCAGACGCGGGCGCACATGCCGCCCAATATGTTCTGATCGAAGATGGTCTTGGCCGAACCGATCGGATTGCCGGTCGAGATCTGGCGGATGAACAGCGGAATGTCGATCGAGGTCGGGCATGCGTTCATGCACGGCGCGTCGTAGCAGAAATAGCAACGATCGGATTCGACCAGCGCCTCGTGGTGATCGAGCGGCGGATGCAGGTCGGAAAAATTGTCCGCATACTGGTCGGCCGAGAGCCTGCCGCCCGCAATGCCTTCCCTGAATTGGCCTTCTGGCATCGTCAGTTCCCCATGTTTTCTTTTGAGGAAGGCTAGCACGTTTTATTTTTTTATCAATTGGTCAATTTTCGGCACAAGCCCCTGAAAAGGCTCGACATAACATGATTTTTTTAGTCATGTTATTGGCAATTACGGCTGCGTTTGCAGCGTGAGCGAATGGCCGGACTCAAGTCCATGGCCATGGATAGCCCGGACCTCGTCCGCGACCAGTTGCTGCAATCGCCACAGATTGCGGTCGTGGATGCCGAACGCTTCAAGGTGGCTGACCGTGTTGTAGAGATACTCGGCGCCGGATCCGATATGCCCGCAGGCTCTGGCCAGCACGCTCGCCACTCTGTCCAACGGCTGGTTCAGCGACGTTCCCCTGCCCTTCACGCCGACCCAGAAGCCGAGCGCGCGCAGCGTGCCTTGCGGCGTATGCACCCGCAGCCAGCGGACCGTCTCGATGCTTTCGTGGTCGCTGATCTCGCGCCGCAGCAACCTTTCGATCTGCGCCGGTTTCTCGCCCTCCGGCAAGCGATAGATCACCCCGTTGCAGCGTCCGCCCCGTTCGAGCGCCATCATTAATCCCGGCTGCTCGGCGCTGCCGCGCCACCGCACCATGTCGAGGCAGAAGGACCTGTGCCAGCCAAAAGCCGTGGCGAGCTGTTGCTCGACCGACTCGAATTCCGGCTTCCAGATCAGCGACCCATAGGCGAACACCCATAGCGGTCCGTCATCGGCTTCATTGGACAGCCGCAAGGCAAGGTCTCGAAAGTCCTCGTCGTTCATGTCTGTCCAACTCGGATCCGGGCCGGGATCGGCCTCTTCCCGATGGCACAGTGCGACAAGCTCGGGCGTGAGCGACATCAAGCGCATGGACGACAACCCCTCATCACCGCAGAGAAATCGAAAACCAGAGCTCGCGCAACCAGGGAACGCTTGGCACACACACCCATTGTTGTCCGGGCGTGTCGGATTTCCGTCGTGAGGATCGTCCTAAGATGGACGACGATCGATCCATGAAAGGTGAGGAGACCGAAAATGCCGAAAACCCCGATGCCCTTCTTCTGGTACGAATTGATGACATCAGATCTCGACGCCGCCGAGGCGTTCTACACCCAAGTGGTCGGCTGGACGGCGCAGCCCTTCGATAAGGCACCCGGCATGCCGCGCTATATCGTGATGAATGTCGGCGAACGTGGCGTCGGCGGACTGATGACCTTGCCCGAGGATGCCGCCAAGATGGGCATGCCGCCTGCCTGGCTTGGCTATATTCACACCAAGGATGTCGACGCCGCCACGGCATCGCTGGAGAAAGCCGGCGGCACCGTTCACCGCCAGCCCGACGACATTCTGGGTGTCGGCCGCTTTGCCGTCGTCGCCGATCCGCAAGGCACGACCTTCATGTTCCTGCAGCCGAACGGTCCCGACCAGCCTGTCGTGCCGGCCGGCACGCCGGGCCACATCGGCTGGCACGAGCTTTATACGAGCGACTGGAAAGCCGCGTTCGATTTCTATTCCGAGCAGTTCGGCTGGATCGACGCCGGCGATTTCGACATGGGTCCGATAGGCACTTACCAGACTTTTACGGCTGGCCCCGAATCCGGCGGCGGCATCATGAACAAGCCGGAGCAGATCCCGGTGCCGGTCTGGCAATTCTACTTCACGTTGCGGCCATCGACGCGGCGGCCAAACGGGTCACCGACAATGGCGGCAAGATCCTGATGGGCCCGATGGAGGTCCCCGGCGGCAGTTGGATCGTCCAATGCCAGGACCCGCAAGACGCGCACTTCGCCTTGATGGCGCCAGTCCGCTGACCGCGATCGAAAACCGGTGACACAAAGCGCGGGTTTTCATCAGACCACCGATGAAGGCCTCTACCCCTGCCTGGCGCCGTCTCATTCCGGCGCCAGCACCGCAACCTTCAGCTCAGCTTTTTTCGCGCCGCTGAACTGGACGGTGGCCGGGCCGGGCGCAAGCTTGAAGCGCACGCTCTTGCGGATGCCAGGGCATGTTTTCACGCCACTATAGCCCGCCGACTTGATGGCCTGGCCATCCTGGATGACATCGATCCAGGCCTCCCCCGAGAGACTGATCTGGATGGCTCCCTCGGATGGCACTTCCACGCTGGCGACGGCCCCAAACGTGTCTGATGCCGGCGCACGTTCGGGCGCCACCGCAAAACCGACTTTCTCTACCGGCACCAGCGCCAGGTCCGCAGCCGCACCAACCGCCAGCGCCGCTCCGGACGGCGTTGCCGATGCCGCGGCAAACAGGGTCTGCTCCCGCGTCACCGGCCATTTGAAGGCCTCACAGCCGGCGTCCTCGGCCATGGCGAAGCTGGTGCCTGCGACGATCGCGAACAGGCTGATGACGACTTTTTTCATGGCAAGACCCCCACACATTCAGATTGTTGTACACGCATTAATACAACCATAGAGGTATTAATGCAACCCTGGCGAGAAACATTTGAAGGGAATTGGGAACATTCCCAATCACTGATTGTTGATGGCAAACCAGGGGAAATGAATGGTCCAATGCCGGGCGATAAACTATGGCCGATCCCGGAAGCTAAAGGGAGTTTTAGATGAAGCTTTTCGACGGCCTTGCCAAATATCAGCCGCAGGCACTCGGCATTCTGCGCATCGTGACCGCGCTGCAGTTCATCGAGCATGGCAGCCAGAAACTGTTCAACTTCCCCGTCAGCGCCGATCCCCACGCCCTTTCCGGGCTGACCATGACCGCCGGCATCCTCGAATTCGCCGGCGGCATCCTGCTGGCGCTGGGCCTGTTCACCCGGCCGGTCGCGTTCCTTCTGGCCGGCGAAATGGCGATCGCCTATTTCATGGCGCACGCGCCGCGCGACTTCTTCCCGGTCAACAATGGCGGCGATTCGGCGATCTCATTCTGCTTCATCTTCCTCTATCTGGTGTTTGCGGGCGCCGGCGCCTTCGCGCTGGACAACCGCCGCAGCGCCTGACGCCAGAAAGAGGATGCGGGCCTAGTGCACGTCGCCCAAAAGTGCCCGCGGTTTTGGGACAACGACATGTACAAAACAGGAATCTGAAGCGCTTCGGCTTTGCCGATGCGCTTCAGGCACGCATCCGTTCGAAATTGGCGTCGAAAAGCGGCACCACCTGAATGCGCGCCGCATGGCGCTTGCCCAGCAGCTCGATTTCGAAGCCGTCGCTCTCATCGGCGATCTCCTTCGGCACATAGCCGACGGCAACGGATTTCTTCGAATGATGCGCATAGCCGCCCGACGTCACCCAGCCGCGCACCGCACCATCGAACCAGATCGGCTCGTCGCCAATGACATCGGCATCGTCGGCATCGACGATAAAGGCGCGCAGGCGCAATTTGCCGCCCAGCTTGCGCTCGGCCAGCGCCGCGGCCTTGCCGATGAAATCGGCGTCCTTGCCGTAAGCAACGAAGCGGTCGAGCCCCGCTTCCAGCGGTCCGTAGATCGGCCGGTACTCGCGCCCCCATGAGCCGTAATTCTTGTCCAGCCGCAGCGCATTGAGCGCGCGCGAGCCAAACAGGCCGATGCCGAATTCCTCGCCCGCCGCCATCAGCGCTTGATAGGCGGCGCGCTGGTATTCCGGCGTCACCCAGATTTCGTAGCCGAGATCGCCGGTATAGCTCACACGGCCGACCAGGCACGGCGCCATGCCGATATCCATCCGGCCAATGGCCATGAAGGAAAATGCCGCATTGGAGACATCCGAACGCGTGGCCTTTGCCAGCACATCCCGCGCCTTCGGGCCGGCGATCGACAGGCCGGTGAGCTTCGCGCCCAGCGCTTCGATGCGGACTGATCCATCGTCAGGCAGGTGCTTCTCGAACCAGCGCATATGGTATTGCTCGGCGATGCCGGAGCCGGCGAGGAACCAGCCATCCACCCCCAGATTGGCCAGCGTGAAGTCGCCGATCAGCCTGCCGTCCTGCTTCAGCATCGGCGCCAGCGTCATGCGGCCGGGTTTCGGCAGTTTGCAGGCAAGCATCCGGTCGAGCCAGGCCGCGGCCCCCTCACCCGTCACCTTGTATTTGGCGAAGCTCGAAATCTCGGACAGGCCAACACCGTCGCGAACCGTCGCGACCTCCTTGGCGACCTGCGTGAAGTCGCTCGAGCGGCGCCACGAGAACTCGTCCTTGACGCCTTCCGGCGCGTACCACAGCGGCACTTCCAGCCCATAGGCAACGCCCCATTGCGCACCCCTGGCAGACAGCAGATCATAGACCGGTGTCGTCTTCAGCGGCCGCCCGGCGGGCAGTTCCTCATTTGGGAAGCGGATCGAAAAACGCCTGGAATAATTCTCGCGCACCTTGGCGTTGGTATAGGCCATCGTCGCCCAGTCGCCGTAGCGCGCGACATCCATCGCCCAGATATCGGCGCCGGGATCGCCCTCGATCATCCAGTTCGACAAAGCGAGGCCGACGCCGCCGCCTTGCGAAAAACCGGCCATGACGCCGCAAGCGACCCAGAAGCCCGGCAGGCCGCGCACCGGCCCGACCAGCGGGTTGCCGTCCGGCGCGAAGGTGAAGGGGCCGTTGATGATCTGCTTGATGCCGGTGTTCTGGAAGGCCGGGAAATGGCGGAAGCCGACCTCCAGCGACGGCGCGATGCGGTCGATGTCGGGCGCCAGCAATTCATGGCCGAAATTCCATGGCGTCTGGTATTCGGACCACGGCTTGTTGGCCTTCTCATAGGTGCCCATCAGCATGCCGCCGCGCTCCTGGCGCAGGTAAAGCTCGCCATCGAAGTCGACCGCGTGGATGATCTCGGTGCCGGTCTTGGCGTTCCAGGCGGCGACCTCCGGCATATCCTCGGTGATCAGGTACATGTGCTCCATGGCCAGCACCGGCAGTTCGAGACCAACCATGCGGCCGACCTCGCGCGCCCACAGGCCGCCGGCATTGACGACATGCTCGGCCACCACCTCGCCCTTGTTGGTGATGACCCGCCACAGCCCGTCGGGACGCCGCACAATGTCCTCGACCTTGGTGAAACGCTCCACTTCCGCCCCAAGTTTCCGCGCGGCCTTGGCATAGGCATGGGTGACGCCCGAGGGGTCGAGATGGCCGTCCTCCTTGTTTCTGACGGCGCCGACGAACTGCCTGGGGTCGAGCAGCGGCATCAGCTCCGCCGCTTCATTGGGTGAGATCTCCTCAAGCTCGATACCGAGATAGCGGCCCTTGGCTACGACGCCGCGCAGCCAGTCCAGCCGCGCCGCGCTTGCCGCCAGAAGCACGCCACCGGTCAGATGCACGCCGGTCGCCTGGCCGGAAAGCTCCTCGATCTCCTTGTAGAGGTTGATGGTGTATTTCTGCAGCTTGGCGACGTTAGGGTCGCCATTGATGGTGTGCATGCCGCCGGCCGCGTGCCAGGTCGAGCCGGACGTCAATTCGTCGCGTTCCAGCAGGACAACATCGGTCCAGCCGTGGCGGGCGAGATGGAACAGCACGGAGCACCCGACGACGCCACCGCCAATGACCACGACCTTTGCATGCGATTTCATGGATTTATCTCTGTTATCAATGAGTTGGATCGGTGGAATGAATCGAAATGGGAGGAGCCAAGCCGCCCCCCTCTGGCCTGCCGGCCATCTCCCCCTCAAGGGGGGAGATCAGCAGCGGCTGCGCCGCGACCCTCTTTTCAACATTGGTAGTTGGCGAAGAAGAACGTGCCAGCCAATCTCCCCCCTGTTTGGACCGGAGACATCGCGAACAGGTGTGCGAGGACATCGCGAACAGTTTGGCGTGCTTTGCGCCGGG
>NZ_JAMYSJ010000015.1:0-133080 GCF_040321855.1 Mesorhizobium sp. M0227
GACCTCAACCTCTGCAGACGATAAGTGACAAAACTGTTCGCGATGTCCTCGCACACCTGTTCGCGATGTCTCCGGTCCAAACACCTCCTTGCGGGGGAGATGGCCGGCAGGCCAGAGGGGGGTGCTGTCCCGCCAGCGTCGGCGTCCTGCTCCCGCTACCGCGGCGCTTTCTGCCCGCCCGCCGCCGTGATCACCCCGACAATGATCAGCCCCGTGAGCAGCAATCGCACCCCGGCACTCACCCCAAACGTGTTGAGCATGGTCAAAAGCAGCACCAGGAACAGCGCCGCGCCCCACACGCCAGGCACATTGGCCTTGCCGCCGGCTACCGACGTGCCGCCGATGACGACGACGGCGATCGAGGCCAGCAGATATTCATTGCCGATGTCGACATTGGCGCCGCGGAAATAACCGGCGAGCAGCGCACCGTCGATGCCGCCGAGCGCGCCCGACAGCGTGTAGGTGAGGAAGCGGATGCGGCCGACATTGACGCCGGCGAGCCACGCCGCCCGAATGTTCTGGCCGATCGCCAGCACCGAGCGGCCATAGATCATACGCTGCAGGGCGACGGCCGCACCGATGGTGAACAGCACGGTGAGGATCGCCAGCACCGGAATGCCCAGCACCTGCCGGTTGGCGAAATCGGCGAAGCCCGGCGGCGGCTTGATCTGCAAGCCGCGTCCGTAGCTGATGTCGATCGACTGGATGATGAAGCTGGCCGACAAAGTGGCGATGATCGGCGGGATGCGCAGCGCCCAGATCAGCAGATAGTTGGCGGCGCCGATCGCCGCCCCGCAGGCAAGCGCCGCCAGCAGCCCGACCGCGATCATGGAATCGTTGCCGTCCATCACTTTCATCGCGACGGCGCTGGCAAGGCCGATATTGGCCGGCAGCGACAGGTCGACATTGCCCGGCCCCAGCGTGATGACGAACATCTGGCCGACGCCGACAATGACGGTGAACACCGCAAGCGACAGGGCCGCAGTGACCATGCCGCCGGCGCCATAACCGCCGGTGAAGGCGATCGTCGCCAGCCACACCAGAAGCGCGCCAATGAACGACCAGATCCAGGGTTTGGTGAGCAGCGATTTCACCGATGTCATCGCTCACCTCTCCTTGCGGCTGATCAGCACCCGCGCCGCCAGCACGATGATCAGGATGGCGCCGTTGGCGGCCACCTGCCAGTCGGGCGGGATGTGCATGAAGGTGAGCAATGGCGATGCGGCCAGCGCCAGCGTCAGCGCGCCGATCACAGCACCTATCGGCGATACCCGGCCGCCGACGAATTCGCCGCCGCCGAGGATGACGCCGGCGATCGCCAGCAGCGTGTAGCCATTGCCGATATTGGCATCGGCCGAGGTGGTGATGCCGATCAGCGCCATGCCGGACAGCACGCCGAACAGACCCGCGAGCGCAAACAGCACGATCTTGGTCTTGAGCAGCGACCAGCCGGCGCGCCCGAGTGCCGCCGGATTGCCGCCGGACCCGCGCAGGATCACGCCGTAGGAGGTGCGCATCAGGCCAAAATGAACGATGAGGCCGATCAGCAGCGCGGCGATGATCGGGAACGGCACGAAAGGCGGCTTGAACGCCATCAGCCCGAGCAGCCAGTCCGGCGCCTTGCCGCCGGGTTTGGGCAAAACGAGAATGGCGAGGCCCTGCCAGACGAAGCTCATGCCGAGCGTCACCACGATGGAAGGCAAATTGCGCAGATGGATCAGCGCGCCGAGCAGCGCATAGACACCGATCGATCCGAGCAGGATGGCGGCACCGATGAGCGGCGCGTCCTTCAGCCAGGTCGCCGTGACGCAGCCGACGAAGCCGACGAAGGTGCCGATCGACAGGTCGAGCTCGTTGCCGGCAATGACGAACATCTGCGCGATCGTCGCCAGGGCGATCGGGATTGCCAGGTTCAGCATCAGGCTGAAGCCGAAATAGCTGATGGCGCGCGGGTTGAGCCAGGCGATGGCGAGCAGCACCAGCGCCAGCGACAGCGCGGGCAGCAGCCCGCGCAGCAGGCGCGCGCGGGCAAGCGCGCCACGTTCGGCGGATGTCCTGGCGGCGGTGTCGAGGCTGGCGGCCGTCATCTCAGGCCGCATCGCCGAAGGAGGACTGGATGATCTTCTCTTCGGTCAACTCGTCGCGGCGCAGATTGGCGACGATGCGGCCGTTCTTGAAGACATAGATGTGGTCGCAATTGTCGAGCTCTTCGGTTTCCGTGGTGTACCAGAGGAAGGTGCGGCCTCGGGCGGCCTCTTCGCGCACGAGGTCGTAGACCTCCAGCTTGGTGCCGATGTCGACGCCGCGCATCGGGTCGTCCATCAGCACGATCTGCGCGTCCGAGCCGAGCGCACGCGCAAACAGCGCCTTCTGCTGGTTGCCGCCCGACAGTGAAAAGATGTTGTTGTTCATATCCGGCGTGCGGATGCCGATCTTCTTTTGCCAGAATGCAGCAAGCTCCGCCTCGCGCTGCGGCGAGATCAACAGCCCGCTGCGCAGCCGCGCCAGCGAGCGGATGCCGATATTCTCAGCAATCGACCATTGCGGGAAAATGCCGTCCGACTGACGGTCGCCGGCGACCAGCGCCACAGGTGCCGTCACCTCGATGCCGGTTCGGGCCCGCGACGCCGCAGCGAAGATCGCCAGCAGCAGGTCAGTCTGGCCGTGGCCAGCCAGCCCGGCAAGGCCGATGATCTCCCCGGCACAGGCGACAAGGTCGGTGCCGTCCTTCTGCGCAGCGGGCCGCGCCCGAACCCGCAGCGGACTGGCGGCGGGCTTGGCAGCCGCGATTTGCGCCGCAATCTTCTGGCGCGCTTCCGCGCCGCCCATCGCCGTCACCAGCCGGTCGCGGTCGAAGGCGCTGGCGGCGTCGGCGACAACCACCTTGCCGTCGCGCATCACCACGATGCGGTCGGCGTTGCGCAGCACCTCGCCCAGCACATGCGAGATCAGGATGCAGCTTTTGCCGCCGGCAACGAAGCGGCGCACGAAGGCCAGCAATTGGCCCGCCGTATGCGCGTCGAGCGACGAGGTCGGCTCATCGAGGATGACGAGGTCGAGCCGGTCCTGAGTGGCGGTGAAGGCGCGCGCCACCTCGACCATCTGGCGCCGGCCGATCGACAGGTCGCCGACGATGTCCGACGCCGAAATGCTGTGACCCGGAAAGATCTCGTCGAGCTTGGCGGCGATCAGCTCGGCGGCCTTGCGCCGCCAGCCAAACCCGCGCAGCGAAGCATGGTTGATGCGCGTGTTCTCGGCGACACTGAGATTGGGGCACAGCGACAATTCCTGGAAAACGCAGCGTATGCCGAGTTGCTGCGCCCGTGCCACCGAGTAGTTGTCCTCGGTGTCGCCATGCACGCCGATCTGCCCGCTGTCGGGCACCAGCGTGCCCGCCACCATGTGCATCAGCGTCGATTTGCCGGCGCCATTATGGCCGACGAGACCGACGCACTCGCCGGGGCCGACGTGAAAATCGACGCCGCCCAGTGCGCGAACGGCGCCGAAATGCTTTTCGGCGCCGTTCAGTCTGATGATGTCAGCGTTCCCTTCAGGCATGCTCAACGATATCCGCTCGGCGATACGGACGGCAACGCTGCCGTGACATTCACTTGATGTTGGCTTTGATGGCCGCGATCGCGTCTTCCTGCGTGTATTCGTGGCTGGCGACGCCGCCCTTGGGGATCTTCGGCAGCTCGGCCTCGAAATCGTCCTGTGTGAAGGCCAGGTACGGCACCAGCAGATCGTGCGGAATGTCGGTGCGGCCGTCGAGCACCTGCTGCGCCACCCAGAAGGCCAGGGACGACACGCCGGGCGCGATCGAGGCCGACCAGGTCTGGTAGCCGTCCTTGTCCTTCTGTTCCTTCCACCACTGCAGCTCGTCCTGGCGGTTGCCCATGATGATGGTCGGACGCGGCTTGCCGGCGGCGGCGAAGGCCTGGGCCGCACCGTAACCGTCACCGCCCTGGTCGACGACGCCGACGATGTCGGGCAGCGACGGCAGGATGGTCGCCACCGCCTTTTGCGCCGTCGTCTGGTCCCAGTCGCCGGTCACCGAACCCACGATCTTGAACTCGGGATGGGCGGCGACGCCTTCGAGGATGCCGGCATGGATGGCATCGTCGATCGAGGTCCCGGCAAGCCCACGGATTTCCAGAAGATTGCCGCCCTTGGGCTGGAACTTGGCCATCTGCTCGATTTCCTGCTTGCCCATGTCCTTGAAGTCGACGACGACGCGGTAGGCGCAAGGTTCGGTCACGGTGCCGTCGAAGGAGACGACGACGATGCCGGCATCGCAAGCCTGTTTGATGGCGCCGTTGAGCGCATCCGGCGAGGCGGCGTTGATGACGATCGCGTCATAGCCCTGCAGGATCAGGTTCTGCACCTGTGCTGCCTGCGTCGGCACCTCCTTGTCGGCGGTGGTGAAGATGTCGGCCGCGCCGACGATCTTGTCGGCGACCGCCTTCTTGGTGACGATGCCATAGCTGTCGAGCATCGCCTGCCGCCAGGAATTGCCGGCATAATTGTTGGAAAAAGCGATTTTCTTGCCACTGGTGTCGGCCAGCGCCGTGCCCGAGGCGAGCATTGCCGCCAGAGCGCCCAGAACGAACAGTTTCTTCATGTCGTTATCCTCCCAGATGTGTTGACTGCTGCATTCCCACCGGCTTTGACCCCGGCCTCAACTCTGATTTGAGCACGGATTGTCGCGAGCTCAAAACAGTCTCAATCCCGGCACGCGCACCCTGAGCCGGTACAGCGACGTCGACGCGGTAATGTAGAGGCTTTGCAAATCGTCGTCACCGAAAGTGAAATTCGCGCAATCTTCAGGCGCCCGGATGACGCCAAGAATGGCGCCCGACGCGTCGAAAATGTGGATGCCGCCCGGGCCGGTGCAGTAGAGATTGCCGCGGCTGTCGATCTTCATGCCGTCGGGCGCTCCCGGCCCCTCGCCCTCGGTTACTGCCCACACCGCGCCGCCATTGAGGTCGCCATTGGCTTCCACACCGAACACCCTGATGTGCCCGCGTTCGGTGTCGTTGATGAACAGCCGCGACTCGTCGAGCGAAAAGCAAAGCCCGTTCGGCTGCCCGAAATCGTCGGCCAGCAATGTCAGCCGGGCGCCGTCGCCATCGATGCGGTAGACGCCCTGGAACGGCAGCTCCTGAGAGCGCGGCACGCCATAGAACTCCCTCCGGCCATAGCCCGGATCGGTGAAATAGATCGATCCGCCGGTGGCAACGACGATGTCGTTCGGGCTGTTGAGCTGCTTGCCCTGGTGATGCGTGGCAAGCACGGTCACGCTGCCGTTGGGCTCGGAGCGGATCACGCGGCTCGTCGCATGCTCGCAGGTGACCAGCCGCCCCTGGCGGTCCAGCGTGTTGCCATTGGCCTTGTGGCTCGGCGCGCGGAACAGCTCGATCTCGCCTTCGGCACTGCGGCGATACATCCGGCTTTCCGGAATGTCGGAGAAGACCAGCCATTTCTCGTAGGGGTGCCAGACCGGCCCTTCGAGGAAGCCGAAGCCGCTCGCCAGCGTCTCAATGGTCGCATCGCCGACGACGTCGTCGAAACCGGAATGGCGCGCACGCGCCGACACCGACATCATCGGCTCCCGGCGCGAACAGCCGTGCTACTCCGCATGGTGACGAATGGCATGAGCGCTTCCCGATACAGTCTTCTTGTTGGAGTAGAGCGTAGGCGCGGTACCGACGAGCCGATACGGGTCAAAGCGCACGGCAGACTGTGCGTTTGCACAGTCGCGCAATGGCCAATCGGGGCAGAATGATAGCAGCTACAACGGGTTTTGGACTACGGCCGGCGGACGCTCCACAAAAGCGCGGTAAGGGTTGCGCTCGCGCAAGCCACCGCCACAAGCACGACCACGCCAGCCGAGTTGGACTCCTGTTGTGTTCGAGCTGGGTCATGCTGCGCGGATAAGGGGCTGTGAACCAACGTGTTCAGATCGGACCGGCTGCCGTGCCGAACGGAATAGGCCCGCGTGAACTCGGCACCCAGAAGGAAAATTTCCGACGAGTAGTAAACCCAGAGCAGTATGACGAGCAGTCCGCCGGCGGCGCCATACGAAGACGCAATCGCGCTGGTGCCGATATACCAGCCGATAAGCGATTTCCCCAGTGTGAACAGGGCCGCGGTCCCGACAGCGCCAATTGCCACATCGCGCCATTCCAGGGTTCGATCGGGTAAAACCTTGTAAATGGCGGCAAACATCACGGAGATAAGCGCAAACGAAACGACGCCATTGATCCCGCTGAGTATGATCGTTCCGAACGGCAGATGGGCATTGATGAAAGCGCCCAGTGCCGAAATCGCGGCGCTTGCGATGAGAGAGACCAGCAACAGGAACCCGAGCGCGGCCACCAACCCCAGACTGGCGGCCCGTGCCCGCACCAGACGCGACAGGGAATTGCCTTGCGGTTCGATCTTCCAGATTGTGTTCAACGACTGCTGCATTTCGCCGAAGACACCAGACGCGGCCACCAGCAAGGTGACCAGCCCTATGATCGCGGCCCAGGTGCCGTATAGGCTGCCGGATGCACTTTCCAAGGCAGTCTTGAGGAGATCGGCGCTTTCCGGTCCCATCAGCCCTGATATCTGCGCGGACAAGGCCAATTGTGCGGCATCGTGACCGAAGACGAGACCAGCGATCGCAACCACGATCAGCAAGATCGGCGCCAGCGAGGTGGTGGCATAGAAAGCCATCGCCGCACCATGACTAAGCGCATTATCGTTGATGAAGCCGACTATGCTTTCACGCACCAGGTGCCATGAATCTGTGATTGAGGGTCGCACTTCGGGTCCGCAGGCATCGAGTTGGCGTTCACTAGCAATGCGCCGGACCTTCGGAAGTTCCGGGGCGTGGCCGCCGCTGTTTCAGTGCTCCGCCAGCCAGGCATCGAGCCGGTCCTGTTCGCGGCGCAGTGCGTCGATGTTGATCAGGCCACGCGCCATGGCGAGATAGATCGCCCGCGTCCGCGAGTTGAACACGGAAGCATCGCCGGCGCCGTCCTCCGCCGGCACGATGCCGAGCTTGTCGTAGCAGTGCTTGATGCGGCTCTGCGCACCACGGATCGACAGGCCGCGCCGCGCCGCGATCGCCCGGTCGGTCAGGCCGAGCGCGATGTCGATAAGGCTCTCATATTCGCCGTCGGTGATGCCCTCGAACTTGTCCTGCACGCGGTGCTGGATGCCGCGGATCTCGCGGTCGATGATGCAGTGGCCTTCGCGGAAAACCCCGCGCAGGGCGGACCGCATGCCCTCCTCCGTCGCCGATTTGAGCACATAGCCGTAGACCGAGCCGGGCGGCACGATGCGCGCCACGCCGCGCACATAGGCTTCGTCGGCGAAATTCGACCAGAACAGGATGTGCGTGCCGGCGCGGCGGTTCCAGATCGCCTTGGCAACTTCGATTCCCGTCGCCTTCGGCATCTGCAAATCGAGCACGACATGCAGTGGCTCGCGTTCGGCCGCCAGGTTGATGGCGTCCTCGCCGTCACTCGCTTCGATGACCTCGACGTCGCCGGGCCACAACTGCTCCACCGTTCGCCGCGCGAAGCTACGGTGCAGCCCGTCATTCTCGGCTATCATCACAAGCATCACATGGCCTCCGATACGGCGAGCTCGCCAGGAACCGCTGCAGCCGCCGCCAGGTCTCGCGACGGCTGGCGGTCGATCTCGACGACGACACGGGTGCCGCCGTTCTTGCGGCCGGCCTGGCCGATACGCAGCCGCGCCCCGATAAGGGCTGCCCGCGTGTGCATATGGCCGATGCCGCCATACGCGGCCGGATCAACAGCGCCGCAGCCCTGGCCGTCATCCGTCACGATCACCCGCAGCACGCTCGCGGTCGACGCCAGCAGCACGTCGATGCGGTGCGGCGCGGCATGGCGCACGGCATTGTTGATCGCTTCCTGCACGATCCGGTAGAGCGCGGTCCGCACTGGCTCGGACAGGCTGTCGGCGCCACCGTCGCTGGTGTCGGCGATGCGCACGGCGATCGGCGGCTTGGCCCTGGCGACGCTGCGGTTGAGATGCGCCTCGACCGCGTCGCGCAGGCCGAACAGTTCGAGCACACTCGGCCGCATGTCGTCGACGATGTGGCGCAGTTCCGTCAGGCAGCCGGCGACCTCCTTTTCGAGATCGGCAAGCTGTGCCGCCCGCGCCACGCCCTGGCCGCGAAGCGCCGAAAGCTGGCGCGCGATGCGGGCGAGATCGGCAAGCGTCTGGTCATGCAGGTCCATGGCCATGCGCCGGCGTTCGCGCTCCATGCCTTCGGTCAATTGCGAGGCGCCGACGCGCAGCAGCTCGACGCGGTTGCGCGCCTCGCTCTCGGCCAGCATGGCGCGGCGCGCCTCCTCAGTCTGGATCAGCGCGAAGATGTAGGGCGCGATCAGGTCGGCGCATTGCTGGGCGACCGCGACATCGGCAAGCGTGTAGCAGTCGACCTCGTGCCGGCTGATGTTGAGCGCGCCGATGATGCCGCCCCGCGCCCTGAGCGGCACGACGATGCGGCTGCGCAGCCTGGCGGCGAAGATCGGGCCGTCGATAGCGGTGGCGAAATGGAACCGCTCGTCGCTCAACGCGTCGTCGGCGAGCAGATAGGGGACTTCGCCCCACAGCACCGAGCGGATCGGGCTGACTTCGGTCGGCAGCGGATGCTGGGCAAGCTCGCTCCAGCTGGTGTGGAAGCCGGCTTCGTAACAGGCGTGCCGGCGCCCGTCATGCGACAGCACCGCCAGATCCATGTGGTCGTGCGGAATGAGCGAGCCGATCTCGATGGCGGTCGCGCGGAACGCCGTGCCGGGATCGATATGGCCGGCAAGCGCCCGCGATATCGCCAGCAGCCGGTCGATCAGGACCAGGGACACTTCCGCCATTGTTTTCACGATCCTCCCGTGCCGCGAAATAGTGGACGCATGCCGCCGCCGCTGTCAACGACGGCGCCGTTGGCCATAGGGCCCCGCACTCAGCTTGACAAAAGAGCTGACGACAGCTCGGCGGTGTCGGCAGCCTTGTGGCGGTATAGGAATTTTTTCTTGACTGCGTGCCCTCAGCTATGGTACATTTTTGTCCATGGTGCTGATTTGCGCCAGTGACCCGCCGCACAGGCGGGTTTTTCGTTTGATGCTTCGTCAGCTACGCGCGGGCGAAGGCTCCGAAGAAACCCGTCAGCCCGAGTTCGTTGCCCTGCCGTTGGCCCGCCCGATCAACTTGCGGTGCAATGATTGTAAAGGGTTCGCGTCCTGGTCTAGGGAGGAGGCCAGGAGACCGAAACAGAATGCCAGTGACGCAAAACGTTGCTCCGGGCGCCCCGGGAATCCCGGCGCGCTGGACATCAAGCGCCAAGAGTGGCGTCGGAACGTCGCTTTCGCCGGCCGGCCGGATCTGGTTCACGATCAGCCACGGCATCCTCAACGAAGTCTACTATCCGCGCGTCGACAGCGCCTGCACCCGCGACCTCGGCTTGATCGTCACCGGCCCCGGCGGCTATTTTTCGGAAGAGAAACGCGATGCCGTGCATACGATCGAACCGTTCGAGGACGGCGTGCCCGCCTACCGGCTGGTCAACACGGCGAATGACGGCGCCTGGCGGATCGAAAAGCGCATCCTCGCCGACCCGGAGCGCCCGGCGCTGCTGCAGGAAATCACCTTCACGGCGCTGAAAGGGATGCCCGGTGACTACCGCGTCTACGCGCTTCTGGCGCCGCATCTGGTCAATGCCGGCATGGGCAACACCGCCTGGGTCGGCGAGCACGAAGGAAAGCCCGTGCTGTTCGCCTCGGGGCGCGGCTCTTGCCTGGCGCTGGCCTCGTCGCTGCCCTGGAAGACCGGTTCGGCCGGCTATGTCGGCTTTTCCGACGGCTGGCAGCAACTCCACAACATCGGAGAACTCGATCCGGCTTGCCAGCGGGCCGAGGACGGCAATGTCGCGCTGACGGGCGAGATCGGCTTTTCCGCCACAGAGACCAAGGCCTTGCTGGCGCTTGGGTTTGGCGCGACATCAGACGAGGCCGCGGAACATGCTTTCGCCAGCCTGAAGCAGGGTTTTGAACCCGCGGCGAAATCCTACCTCCAGAACTGGCGCCAATGGCAGACTGGCCTGCTGCCGCTAGATCGACACACGGCATCATCGGGTATCAACAGCTATCGCACCAGCACCGCGGTACTGGCGATGCACCGGTCGATCGCGACACCGGGCGCCGCGGTCGCCAGCCTGTCGATCCCGTGGGGCTTCAACAAGGGTGACGACGACCTCGGCGGCTACCATCTGGTCTGGCCACGCGATCTGGTCGAGACGGCGGGCGGCTTTCTTGCTGCCGGCGATGCTGCCTCGGCCCTGCAAATCCTCGATTACCTCAGCTCCATCCAGCAGCCGGACGGCCATTGGCCGCAGAACGCCTGGCTCGACGGATCGGCCTATTGGCCCGGCATCCAGATGGACGAATGCGCCTTTCCGCTGCTGCTGGCCGATGCTTTGCGCCGCGCCGGCCATTTGCCGCGCGCCAGGCTCATGACCTTCCTGCCAATGATCGAGCGCGCCGCCGGCTATGTCGTGCGCAACGGACCCGTCACCGGCGAGGACCGCTGGGAAGAGGATGCCGGCTACAGCCCGTTCACGCTCGCCGTCGAAATCGCCGCACTGCTTGCCGCGGCAGACCTGCTCGACGCCTGCGGCAAGACAGACGCCGCGACCTATCTGCGCGAGACATCAGACGTCTGGAACGACCAGGTCGAGCGCTGGACCTACGTCACCGGCACGGCGATCTGCAGTCAAGTCGGCGTCGAAGGCTACTATGTCCGCATAGCACCACCCGACAGTGCCGAGGCCGGTTCGCCGAAGGACGGCTATGTCCCGATCAAGAACCGGCCGCCCGGCGACACGGATCGGCCCGCCAAGGAGATCGTCAGCCCGGATGCACTGGCACTTGTCCGTTTCGGTCTGCGGCGGCCGACGATCCGCGCATGACAGACACGGTTAAGGTCATCGACGCGCAATTGCGCTGCGATCTGCCGCAAGGGCCGCTCTGGTACCGCTACAACGGCGATGGCTATGGCGAGCACGAAGACGGCGCACCCTTCGATGGCACCGGCCAGGGTCGCCCCTGGCCGCTGCTGGCCGGCGAACGCGCCCACTATGAGCTGGCGGCTGGACACGAGGAAAAGGCAGCCAGCCTGCTGGCAGCGCTGGAAGGCTCGGCCGGACCGGGCGGCCTGTTGCCGGAGCAGGTCTGGGACGGCGCCGATCTGCCGGAACGCGAACTGCTGCATGGCCGCCCCTCGGGCAGCGCCATGCCGCTGGTCTGGGCGCATTCGGAGCATATCAAGCTGCTGCGCTCGCTGCGCGACGGCGCGGTCTTCGACATGCCGCCGCAAGGCGTCAAGCGCTATATCGAGGACAAGACCGTATCCCCGTTCAGAACCTGGCGGTTCAACAACAAGATCCGCACGGTCCCAGCCGGCAAGACGTTGCGCGTCGAAGTGTTGGACCCGGCTACAGTCCACTGGAGCACCGACAACTGGGCGACCGCCCATGACAGCCAGACGGTAGAGAACGCCTTCGGCATCCATCTTGCCGATCTGCCCGCGGCAAGCCTCCCCGAGGGAAGCACGCTGACCTTCACTTTTCTCTGGCCCGGGACCGGCGATTGGGAGAATGTCGACTTCTCCGTCATATCGGGCGACCAAGATGGCCAGTAGATCATAGCCAGTAGACCTTCCCCCGATAAACCCCGCAAATCTCCAAGCAAACAGGGACGAAACCATGCAGATCGGAATGATGGGACTGGGCCGGATGGGCGCCAACATGGTCCGCCGCCTGATGCGCGACGGCCACGAATGCGTCGTCTACGACATCAACCCGGCCAGCGTCGCGGCTCTGGTGACCGACGGCGCGCTGGGGGCGGCTTCAATGGAAGAATTCGTCGGCAAGCTCGCCAAGCCGCGCTGCGTGTGGCTGATGCTGCCGGCAGCCATCACCGGCAGGATCATCGACCAGGTGGCGGCCCTGATGGAGCCCGGCGACATCGTTATCGACGGCGGCAATTCCTACTATCACGACGCCGTCGACCAGGCCGCGAAACTGGCCGGCAAGGGTATCCATCTTGTCGATGTCGGCACCAGCGGCGGGGTCTGGGGCCTGGAGCGCGGCTATTGCCTGATGATCGGCGGTCCCGATGTGGCGGTGCAATACCTCGATTCGGTCTTCGCCACGCTGGCGCCGGGCGCCGATGCCGGCTCCAATCCGCCTGCGGATGCCGGCACCGCGCCCTTCGGCTATCTGCATTGCGGACCGAGCGGCGCCGGCCACTTCGTCAAGATGGTGCACAACGGCATCGAATATGGCGTCATGGCCGCCTATGCCGAAGGCATGAACATCCTGAAGTCGGCCAATGCCGGCAAGCGGCAACGGACGGCGGACGCCGAGACCAGTCCGCTGGAAAACCCGCAATACTACCAGTTCGACATCGACCTTCCCCAGGTGGCCGAGGTCTGGCGGCATGGCAGCGTTATCGGCTCCTGGCTGCTCGACCTGACGGCCGGCGCGTTGAAAAGCGATCCGGGCCTGGTGAATTTCGGCGGCCGCGTTTCGGATTCCGGCGAAGGTCGCTGGACGCTGAAGGCGGCTATCGACACCGGCGTGCCGGCTCCGGTGCTGTCCTCGGCGCTGTTCGACCGCTTCTCCTCGCAGGGCGAATCCGAATTCGCCGACAAGCTGCTCTCCGCCATGCGCTATGCCTTTGGCGGCCATGTCGAGAAGCCGAAGGCCGGCAAGTGACGACACGGGGAAAGACACGCGCATGAGCCAGGAACGGTCCGACACGCTGGTGCTCTTCGGGGCCACCGGCGACCTCGCCTACAAGAAGATATTTCCAGCCCTTTACCAGATGGTCGCCAAGGGCACGCTCACCGAGCCGATGATCGGCGTCGCCTTCGACGCCTGGGATCTCAAGCAGTTGCAGGCGCGCGCCCGCGACGGCATCGTCAATGCGCTCGGCAAGATCGACGAGAAAGCGTTCGCCAAATTCGCCTCGTTGCTGCGCTACGTCAGCGGCGACTACCGCGATGGAGCGACGTTCGAGAAACTGAAGAGCGCGCTCGGCACCGCACAGCGGCCGCTGCACTACATGGCGGTGCCGCCGACCATGTTCGAGACCGTCGTCCAGGGGCTGGAGCAATCAGGCACCGCGCATGGCGCACGGCTGATGGTGGAAAAGCCCTTCGGTCACGATCTGCAATCGGCGCGCTGGCTGAACCGCGTCCTGCATCTGGTGTTCGACGAACAGTCGATCTTCCGTATCGACCATTATCTGGGCAAGGAAGCGATCCAGAACCTGCTCTATTTCCGCTTCGCCAATTCCTTCCTCGAGCCGATCTGGAACCGCAACTACGTCGAAAGCGTGCAGATCACCATGGCCGAGGATTTCGGCGTCGAGGGACGTGGCCGTTTCTATGACGATGTCGGCTGCATCAGGGACGTCATCGAGAACCATCTGCTCAACATCCTGTTGCTGCTTGCCATGGAGCCGCCTGTCGGCCGTTCCGCCGATGACCTGATCGACGAGAAGGTGCAGGTGCTGCGCGCCATCCGCACGTTGACCAAAGACGATGTCGTGCGTGGCCAGTTCACCGGCTATCTCGCCGAACCCGGCGTAGCGCCGAACTCGCCGGTCGAGACCTTCGCGGCGGTGCGTTTCTTCGTCGACACCTGGCGCTGGCAGGACGTGCCGTTTTTCATCCGCGCCGGCAAGAACATGCCGGTGCACGTCACCGAAGTGGTGGTGCGGCTGAAGCGGCCGCCGCTCGATGTCTTCGATCCGATCAAGCCCGCCGACCAGAACTACGTCCGCTTCCGCATCGACCCGCAGGTGGTGATCGCCATCGGAGCACAGCGCAAGGCGCCGGGCGACGACATGATCGGCGAGCAGGTGGAATTGACGGCGCTCGACGACAGCAAAAGCGACATGCCGCCCTACGAGCGGCTGATCGGTGATGCCATGAACGGCAACGGCCAGCTGTTCACCCGCCAGGACGCCAGCGAACTGGCCTGGCGCATCGTCGGCCCGGTGCTTGGCGACACCACGCCGCCGCACCTCTACGAGCCGCTCACATGGGGACCCGCGGACGTCATGGCCGGGTTCGGACCGCCCAATGGCTGGATCGATCCGGTGAAGTGAGAGGATCACACGATGGCCAAGAAAGTGAAGCAACCAGCATCGGGCACCGAGAAGCCGGACACTGAAAAAATCGTGCTCACGATCGACATCGGCGGCTCGCACGTCAAGATCCTCACCAGCGCCGGGGGCGAGGAGCGCCGCGCCGATTCGGGGCCGGGCCTGACGCCGCGGCAGATGATCGATACGGTCAACAAGCTCGCCGAAGGCCTGTCCTACGACGTCGTCTCGATGGGCTATCCCGGCCCGGTCAATCACAACAGGCCGCTCGCCGACCCCGCCAATCTCGGCACGGGCTGGGCTGGATTCGACTTTGCGGGCGCGTTCGGCAAACCGGTGAAAGTGGTCAATGACGCGCTGATGCAGGCCATCGGCAGCTACGAGGGCGGGCGTATGCTGTTCCTCGGGCTCGGCACCGGTCTCGGTGCGGCGATGATTGCCGACAACGTCGCCCAACCGATGGAACTCGCGCATTTGCCCTACAAGAAGGGCAGGAGTTTCGAGGATTATGTCGGCGAACGCGGCCTGGAAAAGCGCGGCAAGAAGAAATGGCGCAAATACGTCTTCGACGTCGTCGACCGGCTCCGTGCCGCCATGCAGCCGGACTATGTCGTGATTGGCGGCGGCAACGTCGACAAGCTCGATGAATTGCCCGCCGACTCCAGGCGCGGCGACAACACACGCGCCTTTGAAGGCGGGTTTCGTTTGTGGCGCGACAAGGCGCTGATAGTCTGATACTGTTATTGTTTAATATAGTTGTTCAAAATAACGTGTGATATGCCATCAAGTCGTTGCAATACGCAGATTTGCCGACTAGGAATTCCGCGCTACACCAACGCCATTCGTCCCGTGGACGCACGAAGGACGCCATAGCATTTTGATTTCGCGCATGATCCTTTCCGGAAGTCGAATCCGATTTTCAGGTCATTCGCTGTAGACGGAGAAATAGAGTGACCGACGATAGCAACAGTGCCCGTAAAGACATCGATCTGCTCGAGCTGACCGCTCACATCGTGTCCGCTTACGTCGAGAAGAACCGCTTGCCCGCCTCCGGCCTGGCCGACCTCATCGCCAGCGTCAGCGCCTCGATAAACGGGCTCGGCAAGCCTGCGGTCCCGGTGGCTGCCCCCTTGGTCCCGGCGGTCAACCCCAAGAAGTCGGTGACGCCCGATTTTATCATCTGCCTCGAAGACGGCAAGAAGTTCAAATCGCTGAAGCGTCACCTGGGCGTGCATTTCGGCCTGACGCCGGACGCCTATCGCGCCAAATGGGGCTTGCCGTCGGACTATCCGATGGTCGCTCCCAACTATGCGGCCTCGCGTTCGCTGCTGGCGAAATCGATCGGCCTCGGCCGCAAGGCGGCCCCCGTGAAGGCACCCGCCAAGGGCAGGAAGGCCAAGGCCTCGGCCTGAGGCATGTCGCCCAAAAGTGCGCAGCGGTTTTGGGACGACGACCTGCCTAAAGCAGAGATCTAGTTCAGTCCTGAGCCAACAGTTAGGACGACTGGAACAGAAGCCTGCCGGCGAATCCGCCTTGGCAGGCTTGATGTTTTTATGGCTTGGATGGACGGACGGGGCCTTGGGGAGCGAGCCATGAACTACACCAGGATGGTGATCGAGAAAGAAGCGCCGGAAGAATACGGCTACGACCGTATCCGCTACAATCTTTCGGAAAGTTCGATCGCCGACCACAAGCTCTCCGACATCGGCCTGTCGCTGCCTGATCTCACGCTTTTCTATGGCGAGCATCGCGGCGACAAGCAGTTGCGTGCCCTGATCTCGGCGCAGGATGCCGGCATTTCACCGGATGATGTCCTGGTCACCGCCGGTGCCGCGGGCGCGCTGTTCATCATCTCGACCTCGCTTTTGTCGGCCAATGACCATCTCGTCGTCATCAGGCCCAACTACGCCACCAACATCGAAACCCCAAGGGCGATCGGCTGCGCGATCGGCTTTGTCGACCTGGCCTTCGAGGAAGGCTTTGCCATCGATGTCGAACGCGTCAAGGCGGCGATGCGGCCGGACACGAAGCTGATCAGCGTCACCTGCCCGCACAACCCGACCGGCACGATGATGAGCCGAACCGAACTCGATGCCCTGGTGGCGCTTGCCGAAAGCAGCAACTGCCATCTGCTGGTCGACGAGACCTATCGCGACCTCTCCTACGGCCGGCGGCTGCCGACCGCTGCCTCGCTGAGCCCGAAGGCGATCAGCGTCTCGTCATTGTCCAAGGCCTTCGGCATTCCCGGCATCCGCATCGGCTGGCTGATCACCCGGGACGCGGCGCTCCAGGAAAAATTCCTCGCCGCCAAGGAGCAGATCGGCATTTGCGGCAGCGTTATCGATGAAGGCATTGCACGGGGCATGCTCGAGCGCCGGGACGCTTTCCTGGCGACGCTGCTGCCCGAAATGGCCAAGCGCCGCGACATCGTCCAGGCCTGGATCGATCGCGAACCGCTGGTCGACTGGGTGCGGCCCGAAGGCGGTGTCGTAGGCTTCCCGCGCCTCAATGTCGAACCTGGCTTCGACCTCGACCGGTTCTATGTGAATCTGCTGGAAAACCATGGCACCTATGTCGGGCCCGGCCACTGGTTCGAGATGGAGAAGCGCTTCTTCCGCGTCGGCTTTGGCTGGCCGACGGAAGCCGAATTGCGCGGCGGCCTTGATGCCATCTCCGCCGCGCTGCGGCAGTAACTTACGCGTGCCGGTGACGGAGCAGGCTGAAAATTCCTTGATCCAGCACTGATTTTAACGCATATCCGCTGCGAACTGAGCTAAAAGTTCCGCCAGCCGGACCAGCGCCCATCGTGGAAGTGCCCCGCCAGCTGACGTCACTGCAACGGGGCCTCTTAAATCATGACAGCAGAACAGATATCGCCGGATCAGCGCTATGCCGCGTTCCGCCATCGCTCCTTCCTGAGCTATTGGGCGGCACGTTTCCTCACCACATTCGCCACCATGATCGTGTCTGTCGCGGTCGGCTGGCAGGTCTATGATTTGACGCGCGATCCCTTCGATCTCGGCATTGTCGGCATCGTTCAGTTCCTGCCTTCACTGCTGCTGGTGCTGGTCACCGGCGTCGTCGCCGATCGCTTCGGCCGCCGGTTGATCATGGCGTTGGCGACTGTGGTCGAGGCATGCTGTGCGCTTGTTCTCCTGTATTTCACGCTGCGGGGCCTCGTCAGCCCGCTGCCGATCTTCATCGTGCTGGCGCTGTTTGGCCTGGCGCGCGCCTTTTACGGACCGGCCTCGTCGTCGCTATTCGCCAATTTGGTGCCGCCGGAGGATTTCGGCAATGCGATTGCCTGGAATTCATCCGCCTGGCAGACGGCGACTATCGTAGGCCCGGTTGCCGGCGGCCTTCTCTATGGAGTCTCGCCCGAGATCGCATACGGAGTGGCCTCTGTGTTGATGCTCGTGGCGGGCCTGCTGATCTTCACCATTCCCAAGCCCGCGCAGCAGGGCGTCACCGACAAGCCGACGATGGAAACGCTGTTTGCCGGTTTTCGCTATATCTGGAGCGAGAAGATCGTGCTCGGCGCCATCTCGCTCGATCTCTTCGCCGTGCTTTTGTCTGGCGCCTCGGCGCTGCTGCCGGTCTATGCCCGCGATATTCTGGAACTCGGCCCCTGGGGCCTCGGCCTGCTGCGCTCGGCGCCGGGCATCGGCGCCATCTGCGTCGCCGTCTGGCTTGCCGGTCACCCGCTGCGAGACAATGCCGGCAAGATCATGCTCGGCTTCGTCGCCGCTTTCGGCGCCTTCACCGTGCTGTTCGGCCTTTCGACCATCACCTGGCTGTCGATCGTAGCCCTTGCCGGCCTCGGCGCCACCGATATGTTCAGCGTCTACATCAGGGAGACCCTGATCCAGCTGTGGACGCCCGACGAGGTGCGCGGCCGCGTCAACGCCGTCAACCAGGTCTTTGTCGGAGCCTCCAACGAGGTCGGCGAATTCCGCGCCGGCACGATGGCCGCACTGATCGGCACGGTGCCGGCCGTGGTGATCGGCGGCATCGGCGCCATCGCCGTCGCGGGCCTGTGGATGGTGCTGTTCCCGCAACTGCGCAAGGTGCGCCACCTCAACGGACGCAACTGATCTCTTACGGCTGACAGCCGACATGCCTCGCCTATACACAGGAGCTCCCATGATCACTTGCTACCTGAAATATGTCATCGACCCCTACAAGCTTGCCGAGTTCGAAGACTATGGCCGTCGCTGGATAGGCCTGGTCAACCGCCTCGGCGGAAACCATCACGGCTATTTCCTTCCGAGCGAGGGGGCTAACAATGTCGCTTTTGCCATGTTCAGCTTCCCGAGCCTCGCCGCCTACGAGGACTATCGCAAGCGTATGGCTGCCGACCCGGAATGCCAGGAAGTGTTTGAAATGGAAAAACGCAATCGCAGCATTCTCAGCTACGAGCGCAGCTTCCTGCGGCCGGTGCTCGAACCTTGATGCATGTCGCAAAGTGGCCCCGGTTTTGGGAGACCTACATGCATAAAGACAAAGACCTAAAGCGCGGCGCCTGAATCCGTTCAAACGCGACGCGCTTTAGCCATTGCTCGGCTTGCCGAAAATCATCCGCAAAAACTCGTCCAGCCAGCGCTTGAGATGCATGTCCCAGATCAGCCGGCCGCCGAGATGATCGCGGCCGGGCTGGGCACCGGGCAATTCGAAGCGATGCGCGCCGCGCACCACCCAGCGCTGCATCATCACCCTGGTCAGTTCGCCATGGAACTGGATGCCCCAGGCATTGTCGCCGTAACGGAAGGCCTGGTTGGGATAGGTTTCGGCGGTCGCCAGCAGCGTCGCGTCCCTGGGCAGCGAAAAACCCTCGCGGTGGAACTGGTAGACCATCTCCGGCCAGTGCATCAGTTGCTTGCCGGCTTCGGTCGCCTTCAGGGGATACCAGCCAACCTCGACCAGCCCTTCACCGTGTCCTTCGACCTTGCCGCCGAGACAGTTGACCAGCATCTGTGCGCCGAGACAGATGCCGAGACATGGCCGGTTCTCCCTCAGCGGTATTTCCAGCCAGCTGGTCTCGCGGCGAACGAACTCGTCCTCGTCATTGGCGCTCATCGGGCCGCCGAACACCACCGTGCCGGCGTGGTCGTCCAGTGTTTCGGGCAAGGCGTCGCCAAGCGGCGGCCGGCGAATATCGAGGTCGAACCCTTCTTCCAGCAACATGTGGCCGACACGCCCCGGGCTCGAACTCTCCTGATGCAGCACGATCAGGATCTTTGGCTTCGAACTCGTTTGGCGCGGCATGGGAAGGCGAAGATCCTATTCGTCGCTCGATGTTCCGGTGGCGCCCGGCGCGTGCGCCGCCGCCTTGCGGCGCGCCTCGACGCGATCATGGCGTTCGACGCCGATCAGCTCGGCGACGCGCCAGACGGTGTTGTCCTCGAGCTCGTGCAACTCGCCGTCGGCATAGACGATTTCCCACATCAGGCCGATGAAGGCCTTGCGCGCATCGGCATCGAGATGGCGCTTCAGGACGCTGGTGAAGGCATAGAGATCGATCGCCTCATTGTCGGCCCGCTCGCCGGCGGCGGCAAGCGCTTCGAGTTCCGTGCCGCTGATCGAATAGCTCTCCGCCAGCACCGCTTTGAACCGCTCCCACTCGACATCCTGGCGCACGCCATCGGCGTTCATCACATGGTAGAGCAGCGCCGAGGCAGCGATGCGCGGATCGTCCGTGCTGGCATGCGTGCCGGCACCGGCCGGCAAATCCCTGAGAAACGACAGAACGCGTTCAAACATAGATCCATACCCCAACGGCCTGACGGCCTGCCCAACTCAAAACAACCGAAACCGGCGCGGCGATTTCTCCGCTTCCTCGTCCGGATCGACGCCGGGATCGTCCGGCAGCCGCGCAAGCTCCTCGGCCGGCTCGACGCCCTCCGCATCACTCGGCACCGCGGCGAAGGCCGCTGCCGTGATCGGCCTGACATGATCCTCGTGGCGCTCGGCATCCTTGCCCGCAAACGTGTCAGGACCGGCATCATCGATCACCTCGATCGGCCTTTTTTCGCTCGTCGGCTTTGCCAATGCTTCGATGACCGGCGCCGCACCGGCTGGCATGTCATCATGGCTGTCGATCAACTGGCCAAGACGCTCCATCGGCGCGCGCCACTCGAAGGCATCGAGCCGGCCGGTGATCGGCGATACCGGCGCCCAGCGTTCCGATACCACGCCGTCTGCGACCCAGGCCGGATCGCGCGGCGCCCGCACCGCCCTGGACAGCAGCTGCCGCACCTTGCCCTGATCGCCGGTCTCGGCCTCCTCGATGTCTGCGAGCAGCAGATAGGCGCCCTCGCGGCGGTCCATCCGGATCGCCGCCTCGGCCTCGCGGCGGGCGGTCGAATAATCCTGCGCGTCGAGCGCGGCGCGCGCCACCGTCATCGAGGACTCGGCGTGGTTCTTCTTCATTTCCTGCAGCTTCTTCGCCCGGTTGAGGCGGTCGAGCACGGCGTCGCCCAGCCTTGCATGGGTATAGAGCTCGGCGACCTCCGGATGCGGCTCGGCCTTCCACGCCGCCTCGAGTATCTTCGAGCCCTTGCGCACATCGTTCTGCTTGAACAATGCGGCCGCGGCGGCAACGGCGGCGGGCGCGAAGTCCGGCCTGAGCTTGTTGGCCTCGATCGCCGCCGTCCTGGCGGCGGCGGGATCGCTGTCGGCAAGCGCCTGCGCCTTGGCGGTCAGCAGCACGGCGCGGCGGCGGTTGGCGGCATCGCGTTCGATCTGCCGTGTCGATTTCTGCGCGTCGACCAGTTTCAGGGCGCCGTCCCAGTCGCTGCGCGCGGTCAGCTCTTCCAGCGTCGATTCCGCCGCCCAGGCCAGCTGCGGCGCCATCACCGCGGCACGGCCGGCATAATGTCGGGCGGCGTTGCGGTCGCCGAGCCGTTCGGCTTCCAGATAAAGCCCGCGCAAGCCCAGCAGCCGCATCTCGGGATCGTCGAGCATGCTTTCGAACTTCTGCCGCGCGCCTTCATGATCACCTTCGAGCAGCGACGCCTGTGCTTCCAGCAGGTGGATCAGCGGCTCCTGGTCGGAACGGATCAGCTTAGCGGCTTCCTTGGTCTTCTTGCGGGCCAGCGCGCCATCACCGGCGCCGGCGGCAATCATGCCGGTCGACAGCGCCTGATAGCCACGGTCGCGGCGGCGGACACGGAAATAGCGCGAGATGGTGTAGGGACTGTTCCACAGCGACTTGAGCAGCCACCACAGGATCATCACCGCGGCGACCACGGCAACGACGGCCACCGCCGCCACCATCAGGCTGACCTGGTATTGATAGCCGTTGAAAGTGACGACCATGTCGCCCGGCCGATCGGCCAGCCAGGCAAAGCCCAGCCCGAGCGCGAAAACGACGATGAGGAAGGCGAGCAGGCGGATCATTGTGTTGCCCTCATGCCTTCATCGCGCCCGAGATCAGCGCATCGACCTGGGTTTCGACCTCGATGCGTGCCTTCAGCTTGCCGGCAAAGTCCGCGCCAGCGGCCTTGGCGGCCTCGGGCAGCGTTTCATACTCGCTGAGTGCCTTGGCGTAGTCGCCCTGGTTGACCGCCGCCTCCATGCGCGCGACGGTTTCCGGTGCGCCGGCGCCTTCGACGGCACCGATCGGCCTGACCTTGACCAGCGATTCGGCGCTCGACAGAAGGCTCTGAACGAAGCCGGCATTCTCATCGACGGGCGTCGCGGCTATGACCATGGCATTGGCGGCGGCATCGGCCTGCGATGCGATCTCGGCGCGGGTCGGAACGCCCTTTTCAGCATAGGGGCGCAGGGCCGCAAGCTGCGGCGCATCGGGCGAAATCGCGGCAAGGGTTTCGAGTTCGGCCGAAAACGGCCCGCCACGCTCCAGCGCCGCCTTCAAGGCGGACGCCGCGATGGCAAGCGCGATCTTCGGCTGTCCCGCCGCCGCTTCGACCTTCCCGGACAGCTGCGACACGGACTGCTCCAGCGCTGTCAGCCGGCCCTCCTGCGCCGTCGCCGCCTCGCCGGCCGACTTCACCAGCGCGTCGAGGCCTGCCAGTTTCTCGTTGAGCGGACCGAGATCGACCGGCGCCGAGCTGCCGGCCTTGCCGAGGGCGGCGACCGCCGTCTCGATCTGCGCGACCTTGTCGCCCAGTGCGGCGACCCCGGCTGCGTCGCCTGCTCCACCTTTCTCGACAGCCGATTTCAGCGCCGCCACATCGGCCTTGACCTGTTCAAGGCCCGAGGACAGGCCGACCATCTTGGCCGCTCCATCGCCGTTGCCGCCGGCGTCCTTCAAACCGGCGATTTCGGTCTTCAGCGAGGCGATGTCGCGATTGACGCCATCGAGCGAGACGCCGGCACCGGAACCCGGCGCGCCGAGCAGGCCGGCAAATTGCAGCCCGCCGGCGCCGACCAGCGCGATGACGCCGCCGATGATGCCGGCGGCGACGCCGTTGAGGCCGCCGCGCTTTTCAGGTGGTGGCGCCATTTTCTCGTCCCGTGTCTCGGGTTTTGCCTTGTTGCCGTCGGTCTGCGTGCGCTTCGCCGATGCGTCCTCGAAACTGTAGTCATAGGCTTTGGTCTTGCCGGCCGGCGCATCGGACGATCCGGGCTCGTCGGACGATCCGGGATAAGGGATCTCGGCCTCGCTAGCGGGCTTTGTCGCCGCTGCCGGCGGCTGCCCCGGTTCGGCCCGGGCGTCGGTATGCTCCCAGGGCTCGAGATCGGTCTGGTCGGCATGAACCGGCTCTTCGGGAACCTCGGGCTGCGAAGCGTTCGCTGCTTCCTCGGCCTTCGCCTCGTCTGTCTGAGCCCCCTGCCTGGCGGCGTCCTCGTCGGCGATGCGTGAGACGGCGCCCGGTTCGAGATCGATGGTCACCGGCTCGCGGCGGCTTTTCGAGTGTCGCATCTTCGGCGTCTTGACCATGCCTGGGCTCCGCACAATTCGCTTCGTCTCAACGCCTGGCGGCGCATGATGGTTCAGAAAGGGTCTAGCACATCACCAAGCGGTGAAAAGGGGCGGTGTGATGACGCGGCTCAGCGCGGCGCCTGCAAAAGCGCCAGCAGCACATCCTCGTCGGGTTGCGCGGCAATGCGGATCCTTTCGCTGGCGACACCGTCGAAGGCTGCGGCGATGCGCGTGGAAAGCGCAAAAACCCATGTTTTTTCGAAGAGACCGCGCAGAGCGGGCCGTCTTGCCAAGGTCTGCATCGCCGCCGCCGCCTTGGCTGAATAGAGCAATACCGCGTCGGCAGGTTGCCCGGACAGGCATTCGAGGATGACTTCGTCCGGATAGCCCACTGTCAGCGTGTCATAGGTCTCGACGGCGTGGACCCGAACGCCCGCCGTTCCGAGCCTCTGTTCGAACGCCGGAAAACGCACGCGCCCGCAGAGGTAGACAATCGTCTTTCCAGAAAAATCGGCGGCGAGCCTGTCGGCCAGCGCCTCCGCATCGCCCGGGCCTTCACTGACCGACAAAAACCCCGCTCGACGCGCCGCTTGCGCCGTCCTTTTGCCGACCGCATGGCAAGGCAAGGCGGCGAGCGTCGCGATGATTTCTTCCGGCGCATGGCGCACGGCATTGGCGCTGGTGACGGCCACCGTGACGGCATCGTCCAGGGTCAGTCCGGCGGCGGCGGGCAACGCCTTTGTTTCGGTCAGGGGCAAAAGAACCGGCTGAAAGCCCGTCTCCTCAAGCCGATGCGCTGTGCGCGAAGCACCCGGTTCCGGCCTGGTGACCAGGACGCGAAGCATTTCAGAGCCAGCCGTCGAAGAACTTTTCGCCGGCCTTGGCGCGCACGCTCCGGGCCGCTTCACCGCCGATGCGGGCGGCGTCTTGCGCTGGCCCCTGCAGCTCGACCGTGTGCGACTGCATGCCGTCGGGCGAGATGATCAGCCCTGCGAACGACAGCTTTCCGGCCGCTATCGCCGCATAGCCGGCGATCGGCGTGCGGCAGGAGCCATCCAGCGCCGCCAGGAAGGCACGCTCGCAGGCCAGCGCCTGGCCGGTCGGCACATCATGGACGGCTGCCAGCATCTTTTCGACATCGCGGTCGCCGATACGGGTTTCGATGCCGATCGCGCCTTGCCCCGGCGCCGGCGGGAAGACATCGAGCGGTATCAGGTCGGTGACGACATGCTCGAGCCCAAGCCGCTTCAGCCCGGCATAGGCCAGGATCGTGCCCGCGGCGACGCCTTCTTCGAGCTTGCGCAGCCGCGTCTGCACATTGCCGCGGAACATCACCACGTCGAGATCCGGCCGCATCCGGCGGATCAGCGCTTGCCGCCGCAGCGACGACGACCCGACTTTCGCCCCGCGCGGCAGTTCGGCGATCGTCTTCGCCGCCTTGCCGACAAAGGCGTCGCGTGCGTCCTCGCGCGGCAGGAAGGCCGAGAGTTCGAGACCGTCGGGCAGTTGCGTCGGCATGTCCTTCGACGAATGCACGGCGATATCGATCCGGCCCGCCAGCAGCGCCTCCTCGATCTCCTTGGTGAACAGGCCTTTGCCGCCGGCTTCCGACAGCGGCCGGTCCTGGATGCGGTCGCCGCTGGTCGAGATGACGACCACCTCGAACGCCTCCGCCGGCATGCCATGCGCGGCCATCAGCCGCGCCTGTGCTTCCTGCGCCTGTGCCAGCGCCAGCGGGCTGCCGCGTGTTCCGATTCTCAAGATTGTTTGCATGGCGCGCAGTCCGTGATAACCCCCCGGCAAGCGAGGCTTTTCCGGGGTTCTCCTAACGGGGAAAGCCCCATGATACAATCTTTAGGGACAGCGACGAATTGATCCGCGTGCTGGGCATAGAGACGAGTTGTGACGAGACCGCCGCCAGCGTGGTGGCCATCGACGGCGACGCCGCGCCAAAAATCCTGTCCAACATCGTGCTCAGCCAGATCGAGGAGCATGCCGCGTTCGGCGGCGTCGTGCCGGAAATCGCCGCGCGTGCCCATGTCGAGGCGCTGGACGGCATCATCGAGGCGGCGCTTGCCGATTCGGGCACGGCGCTCGCCGATATCGACGCGATTGCCGCCACAGCCGGTCCCGGCCTGGTCGGCGGGCTGATCGTCGGGCTGATGACCGCCAAGGCAATCGCCGCGGCGGCGAACAAGCCGCTGATCGCCATCAACCACCTCGAAGGCCATGCGCTGACCGCAAGGCTGACCGACGGGCTCGACTTTCCCTATCTCTTGCTGCTGGTCTCCGGCGGCCATACGCAAATCGTCGCCGTGCGCGGCGTCGGCGACTACCAGCGCTGGGCAACGACCATCGACGACGCGCTCGGCGAAGCCTTCGACAAGACGGCCAAGATGCTCGGCCTGCCCTATCCCGGCGGACCGAATGTCGAGAAGGCGGCACAGGCCGGCAATGCCTCGCGCTTTGCCTTTCCGCGCCCGATGAAGGGCTCGGCCCAGCCCGACTTCTCCTTCTCCGGCCTCAAGACCGCCGTGCGCCAGGCGGCGAGCGCCATTGCGCCGCTGAGCGACCAGGACGTCGCCGACATCTGCGCTTCGTTCCAGGCAGCGGTGGCCGATGCGCTGGCCGACCGTGTCTCCCGCGCGCTGACGCGCTTTCGCGAGACATTTCCCGACACGAAAAACCCGGCCCTCGTCGTTGCCGGTGGTGTCGCCGCCAACCGCACGATCAAGATCATGCTGGAGCGGCTCTGTGCCGAGACCGGCTTCACCTTCATTGCGCCACCGCTGAAGCTTTGCACCGACAATGCGGCGATGATCGCCTGGGCCGGCATCGAGCGGCTGCGCGCCGGCATGGCGCAGGAGAACGGCTTCGATTTCGTGCCGCGCTCGCGCTGGCCGCTGGACAGCATCTCGGCGCCGATGGTCGGCTCCGGCCGGCGCGGAGCCAAGGCATGAACGAGCTGGCAAGCGGCAACGACACCGCGCCAACCGGCTGGCGCGTTGCCGTGCTCGGCGGCGGGGCCTGGGGCACTGCCTTGGCCTTGGCCATGCTGCGCGCCGGCCATTTCGTCCGCCTTTACGCGCGCGACCCGGAGACCGTCGCCGCGATCGACCGCGGCGAAAATCCACGCTATCTGCCGGGCATTGCGCTCCAGCCCGGCATCGTGGCGACGAGCAACATCCAGGCCGCGCTCGACGGTGCCGACTGCGTGCTGGCGGTGACGCCGGCCCAGTCGCTGCGGACTACGCTGGCGGCAGCGAAGGACCAGATGCCGGCCGGTGTCCCGCTGGTTCTGTGTGCCAAGGGCATCGAAAGCGAGACCGGCGCCTTGCTGTCGGCGATCGTCGAAGAAATCCTGCCGCTAAATCCGGTTGCCGCTCTGTCGGGTCCGAGCTTCGCCACCGACGTCGCCCGCGGCCTGCCGACGGCCGTTGTGGTCGCTGCCCGCGACGAGGCATTGGCCGCCGATCTCGCCGCCCGCTTTTCCGCCGAAAACCTGCGCTGCTATTCGAACGACGACCTGATCGGCGTCGAGATCGGCGGCGCCTTGAAGAACGTCTTCGCCATTGCCGCAGGTGCTGTCGCTGGCGCAGGTCTCGGGGCCAGCGCCCAGGCCGCAATGGTGACGCGCGGCTTTGTCGAATTGCGCCGCATCGGCGCTGCCTTCGGCGCCAGGCCCGAAACGCTGATGGGGCTTTCCGGCCTCGGCGACCTGCTGCTGACCTGCTCGTCCACCCAGTCGCGCAATTTCGCCTATGGCCTGGCGCTCGGCCAAGGCAAGCCGCTTGCCGGATTGCCGCTCGCCGAAGGCGTGCCGACGGCGGCGATCGCTGCCCGCATCGCCACCGAGCGCAACATCGACGCGCCGATCATTGCCGCCGTCGCCGCCATACTGGACGGTGCCATCACCGTCCGGCAGGCTGTGACGGCCTTGATGACTCGGCCGCTGAAGACCGAAACCAACGATTGATCCCCACGACTGAACGATCAGGAGAAAAAAGATGCTGTTTGCTGTGATTTGCAAGGACAAGCCCGGAAGCCTGCAGGTGCGCCTCGACACGCGGCCCGAGCATATTGCCTTTCTCGAAGGGTTGAACGGCGACAAGAAGCTGGCCTTCGCCGGCCCGTTCCTTGATGCCGAGGGCAAGCCCAATGGCAGCCTCGTGGTCGTTGAAGCGTCCGACCTGGCAGGTGCGCAGGCTCTGTCGGCGGCCGACCCCTACGCCAAGGCCGGGCTGTTCGAAAGCGTCGAAATCCGCCCGTGGAACTGGACGTTCAACAAGCCGGCGGCTAGTTAATCCCGGTCGCCGCGCGACTCCAAGGAGGAGAAAGACATGAACTACTGGCTGTTCAAATCCGAGCCATTCAAGTTCTCCTTCGAGATGCTGAAGGCCAAGGGCAAGGCCGGCACGCAATGGGACGGCGTGCGCAACTACGCCGCGCGCAACAACATGAAGGCTATGCAGATCGGCGATCTCGGCTTCTTCTACCATTCCAACGAAGGGCTGAACGTCGTCGGCATCGCTGAAGTCTGCGCGCTTGCCCATCCCGACACCACCTCGGACGATCCGCGCTGGGAATGCGTCGACCTCCGCGCCGTAAGGGATGTGCCGAACCCGCCGACGCTGGAACAGGTCAAGGCCAATCCGAAGCTTGCCGACATGGCGCTGGTGCGGCTCGGCCGGCTTTCCGTGCAGCCGGTGACGCCGGCCGAGTGGAAGGAAGTCTGCCGCATGGGCGGCTTGACGCCGGCTCCGTGACGGCGCTGACGCCCAACAGCGCGAGGCAATTCATTCTCGACAACACGGCGCTGATGGCGCCGCCGCACGTGCCGGAGATCCTGCTTCATCTTGCCGACGAAGCGCATGATTTGTGGCAGCGGACCGAGGATGAGCTGGTCGAGATCGGCCTGCCACCGCCTTTCTGGGCCTTTGCCTGGGCCGGCGGCCAGGGCCTTGCCCGCCATGTCCTGGACAATCCCGGCACGGTGCGGGGCAAGCGCGTGCTCGACTTCGCTTCCGGCTCCGGCCTTGTCGCCATCGCTGCCGCCAAGGCAGGTGCCGCCAAGGTGATCGCAACCGACATCGATCCGTTCTGTGCCACCGCGATCCGGCTCAACAGCGAGATCAACGGTGTCGGGACCGAATTCCTCGGCACGGATTGCATCGGCACCGATGCAGGTTGGGACGTGATCCTGGCCGGTGATGTTTTCTACGACAAATCTTTCGCGGACCGGCTGATGCCATGGTTCGCAACGCTGAAGGCCCGCGGCGCCGAGATCCTCGTCGGCGATCCCGGACGGTCGTATCTGCCGAAGGCAGGGCTGGAGCCGCTTTCTGTGTATGAGGTGGCCGTCACGCGGGCACTGGAGGATGCGCTCGTCAAGCATACTACTGTCTGGCGGTTTGCTTGACGCCAACGCCGAACAGGCGTTCCATCAAGTTCGCATCTGGAGGGGGAAGCTCATGGATTTTTCAGCAGTGAACTGGCTGGCGGTGGTCGCTGCCGCGATCGCCGCGTGGCTGTTCGGCGCCGCCTGGTACATGGGCCTGAGCAAGGCGTGGCTGAAGGCCGCCAAGCTCGATCCGGCGACGATGAAAAAATCGCCGCTGCCCTTCGTCATCAGCTTCATCGCCGAACTGGTCATGGCCACCATATTGGCCCTGGTCGTCGGCGCGATGACCGGCGGCGAGCCGACATGGATCGCCGGACTAGTCTTTGGCTTTGTGCTCTGGCTGGGTTTCGTCGCCACGACGCTCTCGGTCAACCATCGCTACGAGAATTTCGGCTGGGACCTGACCCTCATCGACGGCGGCCACTGGCTCGGCGTGCTGCTGATCATCGGCGCCGTGATCGGCTGGTTCGGCGCGGCGGCAAGCTGATCAAGAAGGGAGTAGGGCAGTAAGGCAGTAGGGGAATAGGGGCAAACGGCACCGACTGCTGCAATCCCTACTGCCCTACTGCCCTACTGCCCTACTGCCCTACTGCCCTACTGCCCTACTGCCCTACTGCCCTTTGTCCGTGGTCCGCGTCTTGGCGACTTCCTCGAGCATCCATTCGCGAAAGGCGACGATGCGCGGATCGTCGCCGGTATTTTCGGGATAGACCAGGAAGTAGGCGAACTCGGGCGCCACCCGCAGGCCGAGTTCGAAAGGCTGCACCAGCCTGCCCAGGGAAAGGTCGTTCGCCACCATGGCGAAATCGGCGAGCGCAACGGCATTGCCGTCGAGCGCTGCCTGGACGGCATCCGTGGAGTTTCCGAAGACGACGGTCCGGCTGTCGTCGAAATCATTGATGCCGGCCGCCGCCATCCACATCCGCCAGTTGGGCCATGTCACGCCTTGCCGCGACCATTCGATATGCGCAAGCGTGTGATTGAAGAGGTCGCGCGGCTCACGCAGCGGCGGACCGGACGTCAAGAGGCTCGGGCTGCACACCGGAATGAGGATGTTGTCGAACAGCCGGTGGGTGCGAAGACCCGGATATTTGCCGGCGCCGAAACGGATGCCGACGTCGATGTCATCGAGTTCGAAATCCCGCACTTCATAGGCAATGTCGAATCGCAATTCGATATCGGGGTGATGCTTGCGAAAATCGTCGACGCGTCGCATCAGCCATTTTGACGCGAACTGCGCGTCGAGCGTTACCTTCAAAAGGGCGGTGCCGCGCGCCAGCTTTTGCGCCCGCGAAACGGCCCGGCCAAGCAGGTCGAGCGCGTCGGCCGAGGCGTCGAACAGCACCGTCCCCGCCTCGGTGAGCCGGATGGTGCGGCTGGTGCGTGTGAACAGCACCAGCCCGAGTTGATCCTCGATTTCCTTGATCTGATGGCTGACGGCGGCCGGTGTCAGGCCGAGCTCGTCGGCGGCGCGGGTGAAATTGAGGTGCCGGGCCGCTGCTTCCAGCGTCCTCAAGGCACGAGTCCCGGGCAGAAGACGAGCCATCCTATCCTCAAATAAAACTTGATGATCCAGAGAAAACTACTCGTTTCTCGCAGGGATTTCAATCTGGCATGATCCCATCATCGACACATCATCAAGCCGGATTTGATATCCGGAGACAACGGATCATAACCATGTCCATCATCGTTTTGAATTCATCGACACCCCGCCCGGCCTGGCTGGCCGAAACCCTCGACTGGCTGCGCCACGCCCGGGTCGCGATACGCCTCGCCCGCCGCGACATTGCCTACCAGGACGTCGAGGATCTCTCCGATCGCCAACTGCGCGATATCGGCGGCGAGCGCCGTGACGTCGCTCGCGCAATGGACAGAGAACTTGGCCGGCTGGGCCTGCTCGACATCGGTTGGCAGAAACCTGGTCGTAGGGGAATAGGGGAATAGGGGAATAGGAAAATTAAGGCTGCGCCGGGACTGTCCCTACTCCCCTACTCCCCTACTCCCCTACTCCCCTACTCCCCTACTCCCCTACTCCCCTACTCCCCTACTCCCCTACTATCTTACCACCCTCACCACCGTCCGATCCGACAGCAGTGGCAGCAGTCGCGCCATCGTACGAGCCGTGACAGCCACACAGCCTTGCGTCGGCGTGAAGCCGGGGCGCGCCAGATGGAAGAAGATGGCGCTGCCGCGCCCGCGCCGGCGCGGCGACAGGTTCCAGTCGAGCACAAGACAGGCGTCGTAGAGCCGGTCGTCGCGCCGCATGCGTTCGTGGCTGGCGCCATAGGGTATCTTGACGGGCCTGTTGTAGTTGCGGTCGTCAGGCACTTCGCACCAGCCCAGATCGGGCCCGATCGGCGTCATCGCCAGACGGGTCCTGCGGCCGCTGGAGAACTGATCTCCCCGGAAATACCCCGACAGTATCCGCATCGCGGCCAGCGGCGTGGCGCCATCACCTTCGCGCTTGCCGGCCGAGATGCCACCGCGCCCCAACGCACAGGCAAACACCGTTTTCCCGGCCTGCAGCAGGCCCTGGCTTGGATGCCCAGGCCTGGCCCGCACGGTCAGCACACGCAGCCCTTTTCGCAAAATTGCGCCGGCTGCATTGCGATCGTGTTTTTTCTTGTATGATCGTGCCACGGAACAAATCACTGTGAACGGCTGTTGCGCCGGTCAGCTTCCGCATAAACAGGCAGCGGTCAACTGAATTTTCTTTTCAAAACAACGGATTGATCCATGACTTCACGCACCATACTGATCGTCGACGATGATGATGACCTGCGCGGCACACTGGTCGAGCAATTATCCCTTTACGAGGAATTCGACGTGCTGCAGGAATCGACTGCGGCAAAAGGTGTCGCCGCAGCGCGCGGCGGCCTCATCGATCTGCTCATCATGGATGTCGGGCTGCCCGACATGGATGGCCGCGAAGCGGTGAAGATCCTGCGCAAGGGCGGTTACAAGGCGCCCATCATCATGCTGACCGGTCACGACACCGATTCGGATACGATTCTTGGTCTCGAGGCCGGCGCCAACGACTATGTGACGAAGCCGTTCCGCTTCGCCGTGCTGCTGGCGCGCATTCGGGCGCAGCTGCGCCAGCATGAGCAGAGCGAGGACGCCACCTTCTCGGTCGGGCCCTATACTTTCAAGCCCAGCCAGAAACTGCTGCTCGACCCGCGCGGCGGGAAGGTGCGGCTGACGGAGAAGGAGGCCTCGATAATCAAATATCTCTATCGCGCCGACCAGAAGGTGGTGACGCGCGACGTGCTGCTCGAGGAGGTGTGGGGTTACAATTCCGGCGTCACCACGCACACGCTGGAAACCCATGTCTACCGGCTGCGCCAGAAGATCGAGCGCGATCCTTCCAATGCGGAAATTCTTGTGACAGAAAGCGGCGGCTACAAGCTGGTTCCTTAAACATTTCATTATCCAACGAGCGGTCGGGCGGGGCCGCTTTCGGGTACGATCCAGTTGGAGGGTGGTTTGGATCGAACTCGCAGAGGAGGAGTCGGACTGTCGGTTCGGGGACATAGCTAGATGGCGCTGGATGACGACATCCGCGTCCTGTCCGCCGTGAGGCTCTTCGAGGGCTTCACGCAGGAACAATTGCGCCTGCTCGCCTTTGGCGCCGAGAACACCAGGCTGATTGCCAACCACAAGCTTTATCGGGAGGACGACGAGGCCGATTCCGCCTATATCGTCGTCAGTGGGCGCATCGTGCTGTACCGGGAGCAAGGTGGTGAACGCATCCCAATTGGCACGGCAGGCCCCGGCACAATCCTGAGCGAACTGGCGTTGATCGCCGACACCAACCGGTTGACCAGCGCCTCGGCCGAGATCGATTCCGAAGTGATGCGGCTCAGCCGCAAGATGTTCCGCCGCATCCTGGAGGAATATCCCGAGATCGCGGTCAAGCTCCACCAGCGCATCTCGGAGGAATTTCAGGCGATGATCCGCCGCATCGAGGAACTGGCGCCGCGCTTCTCTGGCTGAAGGCTGCCCGCCTGCGAAGCTGTTGTGTCGCGGCCAAAGGCGGAAGCGCGGCAGCGCTTTTCAACGACATTGGCCGCGATGACCTGATCGTGGCGCACTGCGGCCGGAGCGGGAATCGCCAAGGTTCGTTCATCCGGACGCCCGGATCCAGGGGCAAGGGTCCGTTGACAGGCATGAGGTGAAATCCTAAAGCACCTCGAAGGCGGCCAGCACAGCAGGCGCCATCACCACCAGGCTCCTGGGGGGAGCGAGCCATGCCATCAGGGCGGTACGAGACGATTATCTTGTATTCCCGCAATGACGCGTTCGGCGACGGATTAATCCGGATTCCGGCTTTGCGCGCCGCCAGAACGGCATTCCCCGATAGTTTCATCGTCTACGGAACCACCCGGTCGTCGTCCCTTGAACATAGCCTCAATCGCCATGCCGGCCATTTGGTCGATGCGATCAATGTGCGGACGCCCCTGGCGCGCCTGATCGCCGGTCACCGCAACGGCAAGGGGCGATTGGCCGTGGTCGATTTCCGCATCTCGGCGCGTTGGCTGCTTCAAGCCTCGGCATCACTGCTCGGCCGCGGCATCGCCTATGAGGCAAACTTTCCGGCTTTCGCCCTTTCCTGGCGCCTGGGCCAAAGGCCTGAAGCACGACCCGGGCACAATGCCTGGCGCTACCACCGTCTCATCGAACGCCTTGCCGGCAAGCGGCTGCCTTTCGATCATCGGCTGGAGCCTGGCCCGGCCGCACGAGCGGCGGCCAGGGGCCTTGCGCATGGCAAGCATGCTCCGTTGATCATTATCGCGGCGCACGGCAGCGCCAGCAAGCGCATGTCGGCGGATCAGGTTGCCGCGATCGCCGACGGCCTGATCGCCGACGGGGCGGACCTTCTCTATGTGAAAACCCCCGGCGATGGTCCCGATATGGCTGAACTGGCTCAGCGCGTACCGAAGCTGCGGCTTGTTGATTCCGCCGCGATCGAGGGTGTCGATATCGGCGACATCTTGCTGGCGCTCGGCGAGTTTGCCGATCTTTACATCGGCGCCGAAGGCGGTACCGCACATCTCATGGCAACCGTGATGACGCCGATGGTTATCCTCAGTGGCGGCGCCAACATGGCCCGTTGGAGGCCGCTTTCGAACTGCGTGGACGTGATCGAATCCCGTCTTGCAAGCCCGACCGGCCTGGTCGCCAATGTGCCTGCGTCGACAATCATCGAAGCGGCGCAACGGATGCTGGCGACGCGCCACCGCGACCATCCCCATCTGCCGTATCTCGCAGGCCTGTCAGCGCAGCAATTTCGCGACAACGACATGCATGACGACTTGAAGCGCGCCGTTTGAATTTGAGTTCATCGCGCTTCGAAGTGTACTGGGATTCAGGTCGGCCACTTGCAGGCCGGCCTCACCTGAACACCGACGCCATGGTACAATGGCCATCGTACTCGGGTCACTGGCTTCGGCATAGGTCAGCACTCGTAATCTTTTCGAATGGAGTTCCTCTCAGGCCTCAATGAGAATAGACAAATGCCAGAGAACAACGCGTCGCGCACCAAGCATGGCGGCGAATGGACGATAGCCTGGCGCTTGGTCGTACTGGCGGCGACGGCGATTAATGTTGCGATGCTCTTAGCCGCGCTGTTCATCGCGCAAATTCGTGGCCTGGACGCCTGGATCTTTTATCGAGATCCATCTGCAGCCGCCGAAGTCGGCTTCTATACGGGGTGGATTTCGTCCCTGGGTGCTTCGCTATGGATCGGCACCGGCGCTGCGACCCTGTTTGCTGGCCTGCTCACGCATCGATGGGATTGCACGTTTCTCGGCGGCCTTACCCTGTTCTTGGGCCTCGACGACCTGTTGTTGATCCATGAGGACGTGCTGCCCATTGTAGGGATACCGGAGATCGTTCCGATGATTGTCTACGCCGCCGCCGGGTTGTTCTGGTTCTTTCGGCTGCGACGAAAGACATTCGACGGCACGATCGTCTTTGTGGCCGCAGGCTTCCTGCTCGCGATGTCAGCATCCATCGACCAGCTCGGAGAGCTGTTTCCTACCCCTGGTTCTGCGGCCGCCATCGCCGAAGACGTCGTCAAAGAGCTTGGCATCTTCCTTTGGGCGGCAGGTGCCGTTGGGTACGCGGCGATGGTGACACGATTGGGCCGTCCGTGGGTGGATCCAGCCGACTCCACTTCTACCGACTGACTGCCGCAGGCCCCGCATCTTCAAGCAGGCTAGTCCAGATCGAACCGCGCGATCACAGGCACATGGTCCGACGGGCGCTCCCAGCCGCGCGCCGGACGCAGGATTTCGTAGCCGGAAAAGCTGGGCACCAGGTTCGGCGACGACCAGACGTGGTCGAGACGGCGGCCGCGGTTGGACAGCTCCCAATCCTGCGCGCGATAGCTCCACCAGGTGTAGAGCTTCTGCTCATGCGGCACGTTGAGCCGCATCAGGTCGACCCAGTCGCCGGCGCGGCGCATCGCCTCGAAATTTTCCGTCTCGATCGGCGTGTGGCTGACCACGTTGAGCAATTGCTTGTGCGACCAGACATCATGTTCGAGCGGGGCGATGTTGAGGTCGCCGACCAGCACCGAGCCGGACACCTCGTCATGTTCTGCCCGAATGGCATTCATCTCGGCAACGAAATCGAGCTTGTGCTTGAACTTCCTGTTGATGACGGGATCCGGTTCATCGCCACCCGCCGGGACGTAGAAATTGTGCAGCAGGATCGCCTTGCCGCCGGCCCGCAACGTCACCGAGAGGTGCCGGCTATCCTCGATCTCGCAAAAGCGCCGCTTTTCGACCAATTCGATCGGCCGCCGCGCCACGGTTGCTACGCCGTGGTAGCCCTTCTGGCCATGGAAGGCGATGTGCTCGTAGCCGAGCTTGCGGAAAGCCTTTTCGGGAAAGAGTTCGTCGGGAACCTTGGTTTCCTGCAGGCACAGCACGTCGGGCGCATGCTCGACGAGCAGGCGCTCGACGATCGGCATGCGCAGGCGAACGGAGTTGATGTTCCAGGTGGCGATGGAGAAGGGCATTGGCAATCCAGGACAGCGTGCGACCGGCCAGAACCGATGGGTTCCGGCGGGGAAGACGCCTTTTGACGGAGTCAGTCCGGGAAATTGCCAGCCGCGGGCCGCAAAGACAAGCCGGCCAACGCCCGACGAGGCGCGGCCCGGTGCTTTCCACAGCTATAACAACTGGGTTAGCGCGCCTTGTTGGTGTTGAGCTCGCGGTTCGCCGTGTAGTCGATGGCGAAAGTATCAGGCGCGAAGCTGACGCCTTCCTTGGTGTTGAAGATCATCACCGTCGTATCCTTGCCCTGCGCGTCGGTGATCGTCCACTGCCGCAAGTCGAAGGTTTTCGGATCGAACATCATGGTGATCTTCGAATTGCCGAACACCGATTTGTCGGCGAGCTGGATGGTGGTGAGGTCATCCTCCTGCTTGACGCTTTTGACGCGGTCGCCGGAGAGATCGATCCTGGTGTCGAGCAGCAGCTTCAGAGGCGTCTTCGACAACGGATAGAGATCGGACGTGTTGAGCTTCTTGTTCAGGATGACCACCGACTTGCCGTCTGAAATCACCCGGAAATTCGAAGAGCCGTCATAGTTGAAGCGGATCTTGCCTGGCCGTTCAAGGAAGAACTTGCCGCCGGTCTGCTCGCCCTTGGGGCCGAACTGCACGAATTCGCCGCTCATCGATTTGACCGAGGAAAAGTGGTCGGCGATCTTCTGCGCAGCGGCCGGCACAGCCGCCTGCGCCGAAGCCAGCACCTGGAAGCCGGGCACCGCGTTGAAGGCTGCCGCCCCCGCAAACGCCAGGCCGAGGCCCAGCAACTGACGCCGGGAGGGAGCAAATGTGCTGAGCGCTGAAAGATCGTTTTTCATGTCGGTCACTCTCATCTGATTCCTGAGTTGTTCTGTGCTTGGACCCCCAGTTAGGCTGAAATTTGGCGGGTCGGGCGTCCCTTGGTCGCTTCAACGCCTTGAAAGGTTCAAGGTTGCCGGACCGGGATGTCACAAGGGTCAGGCTTTCCAGTCAGAACTTGTCGTCTTCGGTCGGCACCAGGATCTCTCGCTTGCCGGCATGGTTGGCCGGGCCGACGATACCTTCCTTCTCCATCTTCTCGATGATCGAGGCGGCGCGGTTGTAGCCGATGCCCAGCCGGCGCTGGATATAGCTGGTCGAGGCCTTGCCGTCGCGCAGCACCACGGAGACCGCCTGATCGTAAGGATCGTCGGAATCCTCGAAATTGCTGTTGCCGCCACCGGACCCACCCTTGCCCGACGGCTCGTCGTCGTCCTCGCCATCATCCTCGGTGATGGCGTCGAGATATTCCGGCACGCCCTGCAGCTTCAGGTGCGCGACGATCTTCTCGACCTCTTCATCGGCGACGAACGGGCCGTGCACGCGCTGGATACGACCGCCGCCGGCCATGTAGAGCATGTCGCCCATGCCGAGCAGCTGCTCGGCGCCCTGCTCACCCAGAATGGTGCGGCTGTCGATCTTGGACGTCACCTGGAAGGAGATGCGGGTCGGGAAATTGGCCTTGATGGTGCCGGTGATGACGTCGACCGACGGCCGCTGCGTCGCCATGATGACATGGATGCCGGCGGCGCGCGCCATCTGCGCCAGGCGCTGCACGGCACCTTCGATGTCCTTGCCGGCGACCATCATCAGGTCGGCCATCTCATCGATGATGACGACGATATACGGCATCGGCTCGAGATCGAGGTTCTCGGTCTCGTAGATCGCCTCGCCGGTCTGGCGGTCGAAGCCGGTCTGCACGGTGCGTGAGATCTTCTCGCCCTTCTTGTCCGCCTGGCTGACGCGGGCGTTGAAGCCGTCGATGTTGCGCACGCCGACCTTGGACATCTTGCGGTAGCGGTCCTCCATCTCGCGCACGGTCCATTTCAGCGCCACCACGGCCTTTTTCGGATCGGTGACGACGGGCGTGAGCAGATGCGGGATGCCGTCATAGACCGAGAGTTCCAGCATTTTCGGATCGATCATGATCAGCCGGCAGTCCTGCGGCGTCAGCCGGTAGAGCAGCGACAGGATCATGGTGTTGATGGCGACCGACTTGCCCGAGCCGGTGGTGCCGGCGACAAGCACGTGCGGCATCTTGGCAATGTCGACGATGACCGCCTCGCCATTGATGGTCTTGCCCAGCGCCAGCGCCAGCTTGGCCTTCGTCGTCTCGAAGTCACGGCTGGCCAGGATCTCTCTGAGATAGACGGTTTCGCGCTTGGCGTTCGGCAGTTCGATGCCGATGGCGTTGCGGCCTGGCACCACCGCGACGCGGCAGGCGATGGCGCTCATCGAGCGGGCGATGTCGTCGGACAGGCCGATGACCCGCGACGATTTGATGCCGGGCGCCGGTTCGAGTTCATAGAGCGTGACCACCGGACCCGGACGCACGGCGATGATCTCGCCCTTGACGCCGAAATCCTCCAGCACGCCTTCGAGCAAGCGGGCGTTCTGCTCCAACGCGTCCTTGGACAGGCTGGCGTCGCGCACCACGTTCTTCGGTTCGGAGAGGAAGTGCAGCGACGGCATTTCGAACTTTTCCGAGCCGATCAGCGATGTCTGCGCCTCGCGCTGCACACGGGCGCCGGGCACGGGGCGCGCCGCCGGCGCCTCGACGCGGGTGGCTGCGTCGGAGCGGAACGGCTGCACCTTGGCGGTCGACGCGCCGCGGCGTTGCACGACAGGTTCATCGTCGAAATCGGCATCCTCGTCCGCATTGTCGAAGCGGTCCTCGAAGATATCGGCATCGTCGGGGTCGAGCGAGGCGCTGCGGTCATTGACCATGGCGGCGAAGAATTCGGGTTCGACGCGGGCGCGGCCATCCTGGCTCATCCGCTGCTCGGCAAACTCCGCCGATTCGACCCGTTCGGCGGCGCGCCGCCAGGCTGTGGAGCGCTGCTCCATCTCCGGCTCGTACTCGTCCCGCTCCTGCCTGCGGCGCAAGGCACGGCGGTGCATCCACGCGCGCAGCGACAGCCACCAATGGGTGATGGCGCCGAGCGCCAGGATGCCCTCGTCGCCTTCGTCCTCGTCATTGTCGAACAAAAGGTCGTCCTCGCGCGGATCAACGGCGGGCTCGTCCTCCATCACGGCGAAGCCGTTCTTGCGTCCGATCAGCGCCGAGCCATGGGCGAAGAGCCACAGTGCGGGCGCCGACAGCAGGATGGCGATGATGCTGGCGATCAGCCCGGTCGGATAGCCGCCGATGACGACGCCGGGGATCTTCAGCACCATGTCGCCGAACACGCCGCCGAGGCCGGTGGGCAGCGGCCAGGTCTTGGGCGGCACGACGCAGCCGACCATCGCAGCGGCCAGCAGCGCGAAGCCGAACCAGGACAACCCGCGCTTGGGCAGCCTGTCGACGCCGCGTGCGGAAAACAGCAGGAATCCCCAGATGACCGTCGGAACCAAGGCGGCGACGGCGGCGAGGCCGAAGAACTGCATGGCCAGGTCGGAGAACACGGCACCCGCATAGCCCATGGCATTGGTGACGGTGTTGTTCGTCGCGTGGGAAAAACTCGGATCGGCGACATTCCAGGTGGCAAGGCTGGCAACGCCAAAGGCGGCCAGCGCGAACAGGCCGACGCCGACCAGCCGCCCGACCTGACGCCGTGCGAACGCCTGGATGCCGTGCCCCGTATCGGCCAGCGCGAGCGGTGCTGAAGCCCCTGAACGCATGCTCTTCCCCGTCTGTCGTGGACTCGCCGGGTGCGTGGCGCATTCCGGCAGATTCGGGTCTCAGACTATCGGTGGGAAGGTTAAGAGCGCATTAACTATAAGAGGTTGAGATGATCAAACCTCGTTACCGCCGGTTGAGCCGTATGAGGCAATGATGGACGACGGGCCGATGGAGCTTCCATCGAACGACACAATGGCGGGCTGGCAGCCCGCCATTGGTCGTCTGGAACAAAGATCGGGTCTCGGCCCGATCGCGGCAAATCAGTTGGCGCCGCCGAGCGCCTGCACATTGGCGCAGAATTCCGCATGCGGCTTGCTCATCGCCGCATCCTGGCATTCCTTCTTCATCGCTTCCTGCTTTTCCATCGGCATGGCCATGAAGGCTGTCTTGAAATCCGCCATCGGCTTCATGGTTTTCATGCCGGAGTCCGTGAAGAACGGCGCCATGTTGTCGGGCTCATCCAGAGCACCGGCAAAAGCCACGCCGCCGATCATGGAAAGAGCAAGCGCTCCGAGGCAGATGTTCTTGAGGTTCATGAGATGGTTTCCTTCCCTGTTGTTGGCACGAGCGTCAGAACGACGATCGCCTCCACTGTTCGGAACCAGAGCGGTCGTTGTTTCCTCAAAAAACCTGATCACCCGAACGTGATTGCGTGAAGCCGGGCATTGCCGGAACGGCTTGCCAAAAAAAGAGGCCCGGACATGATCCGGGCCTCAATGCGTGAACTCCTTTCGGGAGCGTCACGACGGGATGGGAGAATGCGGGGCGGCCGAGGCCGCCTCGCACAGGGCTTACGAGTGATAGGCCGCTTCGCCATGCGAGGTGAGGTCGAGGCCTTCGCGCTCTGCGTCGGCTGTCGGACGCAGGCCGATGATCAGGTCGACGATCTTGTAGAGGATGGCGCTGCCGATACCCGACCACAGCAAGGTCACCAGGACACCCTTGGCCTGCGCCAGGAGTTGTGTGGCCGTGCCGGCATAGCCGGCAGCAAAGTTGGCCGTCGAATAGTCGACAATGCCGGCGCCACCGAGGGCAGGATTGACCAGGATGCCTGTGCCGAGCGCGCCGATGATGCCGCCGATGCAGTGGACGCCGAAGACATCAAGGCTGTCGTCGTAGTCGAACGCGTTCTTCACCACCGAGACGAAGAAGTAGCAGACGAAGGTGGCGACGATGCCGAGCACGATGGCGCCCATCGGGCCGGCAAAGCCGGCAGCAGGCGTGACGGCGACGAGGCCGGTCACCGCACCCGAAACAGCACCAAGCATGGAGGCTTTGCCGCGCAGCAGCGATTCAAGCACGATCCAGGTCACCGCCGCCGCCGCCGTGGCGACGAAGGTATTGATCATGGCCAGCACCGCATAGGCGTTCGCTTCAAGGTTCGAACCGGCGTTGAAGCCAAACCAGCCGACCCACAGCAGCGAAGCACCGACCATGGTCAGCGTCATCGAGTGCGGCGCCATGAGATCCTTCTTGTAGCCGCTGCGCTTGCCGATCATGAGCGCGCCGACGAGGCCGGCAATGCCCGCATTGATGTGAACGACCGTGCCGCCGGCGAAGTCGATGGCGCCGAAGCTGAAGATGAGGCCGGTCGGATCGCTATAAGCGCTCGGGCCGCCCCAGAACCAGACCATATGAGCGATCGGGAAGTAGATGAAAGTGACCCACAGGATCACGAAAAGGATCAAAGCGGAGAATTTGACGCGTTCGGCGAAGGCGCCGACGATCAGGGCCGGCGTGATGCAGGCGAAGGTCATCTGGAAGACGACGAACACCAGTTCAGGAATGGCGACACCCTTGGTAAAGGTTTCCGACAGGGTCGTCACATCGACGCCGGAGAGAAACATCTTGGAAAGGCCGCCGACGAAGGCGTTGCCCGGGGTGAAGGCGAGGCTGTAGCCGTAGAAAACCCAGATGATCATGACCACGCTGGTGATGGTGAAGACCTGCATCAGCACCGACAGCATGTTCTTGCTGCGAACCAGGCCGCCGTAGAAAAGCGCAAGGCCGGGAACCGTCATCAACAGCACCAGAACGGTGGAAATCATCATCCACGTGGTGTCGCCCTTGTCGACGGTGAAAGCTGGCGCTGCTGCAGCCGCGGCGGGAGCCGCTTCCTGCGCGAATGCGGCGACCGTGCCCAATGCTCCGAGTGCGAACGAGCCCAGCAGCGCGGAGCGCGCCACTGACTTCAAGGTGGAAGGAATATTCATTGAACTCTCCATTGGAATACGTGATCGCCGCTCAGAGCGCGTCGGTGTCTGTTTCGCCGGTGCGGATGCGCACCGCCTGATCGATGCCGAAAACGAAGATCTTGCCGTCGCCGATCTGGCCGGTCTTGGCGGCGGCGGTGATGGCTTCGACGGCCTTGTCGACCATGTCGGCGCTGACCGCGACTTCGATCTTGATCTTCGGCAGGAAGCTGACCGCGTATTCCGCCCCGCGATAGATCTCCGTATGCCCTTTCTGACGCCCGTAGCCTTTGACTTCGGTGACGGTCAGGCCCTGGATGCCGACGGCGGTAAGCGCTTCGCGTACCTCGTCGAGCTTGAACGGCTTGATGATTGCCATCACGATTTTCATAAGGTTTCACCCTTTGCTGTTGCGGTCCCCCGCGTTTGCACACCTTCACCGATCCCAAAGAGCCGGAGAGTGCCCACAAGGATTCAAGCTCCGTGCCAAGTGCCGAAGCAGGGTGTTAACCCATTGTAAGCAAACAGTTTCGGGAGCGCACCGACGCAACCTGCCCACAGCTGCGGCGGTGCATCTGCTTAAAAGTTAGGCAATTTTTGGAAAATGCCTACTCTGCAGGCGGTCGCTTAAGCCGGATCAGCCCTTCCTGCGCAACCGAGGCGATCAGCGTGCCGTCGCGGGCAAATAGCGACCCGCGTGTAAAGCCGCGCGACCCCTGTGTCGACGGGCTGTCCTGCGTATAGAGCATCCAGTCGTCGAGCGCATGGCTGCGATGAAACCACATGGCGTGGTCGAGGCTCGCCGCCTGGATATCGCGATCGAAAATGGCGCGGCCATGCGCGAAGGTCGATGTGTCGAGCAGCGTCATGTCGGAGAGATAGGCGAGCACCGCCGCCTGGATGGCGCGGTCCGCCGGCACCGGACCGGTGGTGCGGATCCAGATATTCTGCTTCGGCTCCAGCTTTTCGCGGCTGGTGTAATGCTTCAGCATCACCGGTTTCATCTCGATCGGCCGGTCGCGCTCCCAGTAGCGTTTGATGCCATCGGGCACCGCCTCGCCGAATTTGCCCAGCAATTCGCGTTGCGACAGCAATGTGTCCGGCCCCGGAACGTCCTGCGGCATCGGCACCTGGTGCTCGAGACCGACCTCGTCCTGCTGGAACGAGGCTTCGAGCGAAAAGATCGCCTGGCCGTGCTGGACCGCCACCACGCGCCGCGTGGTGAAGGAGCCGCCGTCGCGAATACGGTCGACCTCGTAGACGATCGGCACCTTGGTGTCGCCGGGCCGCATGAAATAGCCGTGCAGCGAATGCACGTACCGATCGGGATCCACTGTCCGCTGCGCCGCCACGAGCGCCTGGGCGATGGTCTGGCCGCCGAACACGCGCTGCCAGTCGAGCAGCGGGCTGCGACCACGATACAGATTGTGTTCCAGCTTCTCGAGGTCGAGAATGCCGAGAAGCTCGTCCATAGCTGCCGTCATATTTCGCGCCCTCACCGCAGAAGTGTTATGGCGGTTTCCGACAGGACGGACAGGCAGTCAAGGGTGCAGGACCCGGCGGCGCGCAGGAGCGAAGATGATGGAACGCAAGGCGGACACGAAAACCGGGGCAAACGCGAAAACAAGATCTGGGCTCGATGTCCTGGTCGCCGGCGCCGGCTATGTCGGCCTGGCCGCCGCCGTATCGCTGAAGCAGGCGCGACCGGGTCTCGCCATCGCTCTCGTCGATGCCGCACCTGCTGGCGCCTGGCAAAGGGATGGCCGCGCCTCGGCCATTGCCGCCGCCGCCTGCCGCATGCTCGACCAGCTCGGCGTGTGGGCCGAGATCGTGCCCCAGGCGCAGGCGATCACCGAGATGATCATCACCGATTCGCGCACCGCCGATCCGGTGCGTCCGGCCTTCCTGACCTTCGACGGCGAAGTGGCGCCGGGCGAGCCTTTTGCGCATATGGTCGCCAACAGGGTGCTGAACGGCGCCTTGCGGGCCCGTGCCGAAAAACTCGGCATCGACATCATCGAAGGCGTCGCCGTGCAGGGGTTCGAGACCAACGGCGCCGGTATCACCGTGCATCTCGCCGACGGCGCGACGCTGAAGGCCCGGCTGCTGGTCGCCGCCGACGGCGTCAACTCGAAGCTGCGCGACATGGCCGGCATCAAGACGGTGAAGTGGGAATATGGCCAGTCCGGCATCGTCTGCACGGTGGCGCATGAACGCCCGCACAATGGTCGCGCCGAAGAGCATTTCCTGCCGGCTGGCCCCTTCGCCACATTGCCGCTCAAGCCCGGCGAGGACGGCACCAACCGCTCGTCGATCGTCTGGGTCGAACGTACGCCCGACGCCGAGAAGCTGGTGGCCGGTGACGATCTCCTCTTCGAACACGAACTCGAACAGCGCTTTGGCCTGAAGCTTGGCGAGATCCGCGCCGCCGACAAGCCGCGCGCCTGGCCGCTCGGCTTGACCATTGCGCGTGCCTTCGTCGCACCCCGCATCGCGCTCGCCGGCGATGCCGCCCACGGCATCCACCCGATCGCCGGCCAGGGCCTCAATCTCGGCTTCAAGGATGTCGCAGCCCTTGCCGAGGTGATCGTCGAGGCCGACCGGCTCGGCCAGGATATCGGAGCGCTCGACGTGCTCGAGCGCTACCAGCAGTGGCGCCGCTTCGACACGGTGCAGATGGGTGTCACCACCGACGCGCTGAACCGGCTGTTTTCCAACGATATCGGCCCGCTGCGCACCGTCCGCGACATCGGCCTCGGCCTCGTCGAACGCATGCCGCGCCTGAAGGAATTCTTCATCCGCCAGGCGTCGGGACTGTCCGCCGGCACGCCAAGACTGTTGAAGGGCGAGGCGATTTGACCCGCCGCCAGCATCCCCAACGTCGTCATCCTTGAGCGTAGCGACGCGAAGCGGAGCGAAGACCCAAGGATCCATCCCGCGACCTTGGCTGAAGAATGCAGCGGAGCAGAATTCTGCACCGTGGTGACGCGTTTGAGTCGCGGCATGGATCCCGGGGTCTGCGCCGCGTCGCTTCGCTCCTTGCTCCGCCCCAGGATGACGAAAGCGATGGGCGTTTCCGCCAATCGCCAAGGTATGCGATCAATTGACCTCAAAACCCAGCTTTTGCCGCAGCCGCAATATCCTCTGGTCGGATATTTCGAGGCGTTTCTCGCCGCCCTGGGCGGCGCGGTTGACCATCTGCAGCAGATCGTTTCGCTCGGCGACATCCAGACGCTCGCGCAGGAACGGCGCCAGCTTGTCGATGACGATTGTGGTGTCGTCGATCTGTGACGCCGCCCATTTGGCGTAGACCACCGCTTCGTCCGTTTTCTTCTTGTCGGCGATCTCGGAAATCACCGCGCGGATGACGGCCTCGCGCTGCGGCAGGATGGGCCCATCCTCGGAGACGATTGACGTGATCAGCGTAGCCGCCGCTACGACCGGATCATCGATCGCCGTCAGCGGCGACAGCGCCGCCTGCTTGCGCAGCTTCTTGCGGCGGATGTTGCCCTGTACGCGCCCGACAACGTCCGCAACCTCACGAGCCGCGTCGTTCATTGCCTTCATCCGATACCACCAGAACGCCGCCGCGCCCATCACGCCAAGGAGAGCAATCAGGAAAGGCATGTCGAAATCCCCAAGAACCCCGGCGACGATAGGAGAACTCTCGCCTTGCTTCAACACGCAAAAGTTGCGCACGAAATGAACCAGGACGATCGTTCAGTCGAATGTCTTGGTTTCCGCGTGGCTGTAGCACATGGCGGGCTATGACCCCGGCACATCGTAGATCGCCCGCACCTCGATGGTGCCTATTTCGGCCAGCGGGATCTCGCCGGCGATCTCCAGCGCCTGGTCGAGATTGTCGGCCTCGATCATGACGAAGCCGAGCAACTGCTCCTTGGTTTCGGCGAACGGGCCGTCGGTGATCAGCCGCTTGCCCTGGCGTCGCCGTAGCGTCTTCGACGTCTTCACCGATTGGAGCGCCTGTGCGACGATCAGCATCCCACGCTGATCCAATGACCGGTCATGAGCCATGGAATCGGCATCGAGCTTGGCCAGACGCTCCGGCGTCATGGCATGGAGGTCGTTTTCCTCGCCATAGACCAGACAGACATATCTCATTTCCAGCTCCTTTGCTGTGACGAACCATAGGCGATCACGATATCGGTTGAGTCCTTGCCGGCAGCAACATGATCGAGAAGGCTGACCGCAATGCCGATAATGGCAACTGCCGCAAGCAGCCGGCCGAAGCCGGAGGGCGGCACATGCAGCGGGTCGCTTTCCCCTAGATCAGCCCTTCGGCCGGTGCTTGTCCAATGGGCAGAAAACAGATTGTTCATCCGAACCTCCATCCGCCACGAGAATCCGTGGTCCCCGCAGGACGGTCGGGGCCGATGCAAGTCGACATTTTTGCACGCACATTTTTTCAAAAAAAGATTCGGCGCGGTCCGCCGGCGCTGCATGCGCGCGCAAACAGCGCGGTGGCCTTCCCTCGCGCCCGCGCTATAGTTGGGAGGAACGCCGCCTGGCCGGCGCCACCGCTGTAACAAGGAGGAATTCATGGACCGCACCGCAAACGCCATCTGGAAAGGCGATCTGAAAGGGGGCACAGGCACGCTCGACACCCAGAGCGGGACCCTGAAAGGCACGCCCTATTCGTTCAAGGCACGCTTCGAGGACGAAAGCGGCAAATCCGGCACCAATCCGGAAGAACTTATCGCCGCCGCGCACGCCGGCTGCTTTGCCATGCAGTTTTCGCATTTCCTGGCCGAGAACGGCACCCCCGCCGCCGAACTCGACGCCAAAGCCGTGGTGACGCTGGTTCCCGGCACGGGGATCACCGGCAGCGCCCTCACCGTGGTCGGCAAGGTGCCGGGCGTCGATGCGGCGAAATTTGGGGAGTTGGCCGAGAAGGCCAAGGCCGGATGCCCGGTCTCGAAGGCGCTCGGCGCCATAAACGTATCGCTCGACGCCAGGCTCGGCTGAAAACGCTGCATCCAGTGTGAAGACCCGGCGCGAACGCCCAGGCGCGCGCCGGGACCTATGCTCCCAGCGCGTCCAGCCGGGCGCGAAGTGCGGCGACTTCCTGCTCCAGTGCGTCTAGCCGGGCTTCCAGGTCGGAAGCAGGCAGGGCCGATGCACTCCGCTGCGCCGAAAGGGCTGCAACGTCCATCGGGCCGCTCAGCAGATGCACGTAGCGGTCCTCGCGCTGGCCCGGTCCTCGCGGGATTTCCTGGATGAGTGGCGGCCGACGTCCGATCAGCATGTCGAGTTCGGCGCGCAGATCTTCGATCGATGAGAACCGCGCCATGCGCTCGCCCCGCGCCGACAATTCATGGGCGGTCTGCGGCCCACGCAGCAACAGCAAGCCGATCAAAGCGGTCTGCGGCGTGGTCAGCGAGAAGCGCTGCGCCATCTGGTGCTCGTAGCGCTCGACACGCGAACCGAACATCTGCCTCACCAGCCCCTTTTGTTCGAGCAGCTTCAGGCCCCGGTGCACCTCGGTCTGCTCCAGCGCCATTACCGGCTCACGCGCCGTCTTCTGGTTGGCGGCGGCCAGTGCTGAATTCAGCGTGAGCGGATAGACATCCGGCGTCAGCTCCTTCTTCTCGATCAGGCAGCCGAGCACACGGGCTTCTACCAGGGAAAGGATGGGAAGATCATCGCTCATTGGATTTGCTTTCGCCAGCAACCGACCGCCAGCCTAAACCCTTCTCTCAACCATCATCTTCTTGATCTCGGCGATCGCCTTGGCCGGGTTGAGGCCCTTGGGGCAGGTCTGCGCGCAGTTCATGATGGTGTGGCAGCGATAGAGCCGGAACGGATCTTCGAGGTTGTCGAGCCGCTCGCCGGTGGCCTCGTCGCGGCTATCGATCAGCCAGCGATAGGCCTGCAAGAGCGTTGCCGGGCCGAGATAGCGGTCGCCGTTCCACCAATAGCTCGGGCACGAGGTCGAGCAGCAGGCGCACAATATGCATTCGTATAGCCCGTCGAGCTTCTCGCGGTCCTCGTGGCTCTGCAGCCACTCCTTGGCCGGCTCCGGCGACACCGTCTTCAGCCAGGGCTGGATCGAGGCATGCTGGGCGTAGAAATTGGTGAGGTCCGGCACAAGATCCTTGACCACCTGCATATGCGGCAGCGGGTAGACTTTTACCGCGCCGGAAATGTCGTCGCAGCCCTTGGTGCAGGCGAGCGTGTTGGAGCCGTCGATGTTCATGGCGCAGGAGCCGCAAATGCCTTCGCGGCAGGAACGCCGCAAGGTCAGTGTCGGGTCGATCTTGTTCTTGATCCACAGCAGCGCGTCGAGCACCATCGGCCCGCAATCGTCCATGTCGACGAAATAGGTGTCGATGCGCGGGTTCTCGTCATCGTCCGGCGACCAGCGGTAGATGCGGTATTCCCGCAGATTGGTGGCGCCCTCCGGCTTCGGCCAGGTCTTCCCCGGCTTGATCTGCGAATTCTTCGGGAGCGTGAGTTCAACCATGTTCGATCCTCAATACACTCTGGCCTTGGGCGCGATCTTGGCGAGGCTGATGCCGCCGTCCTTTTCAGCCAGCTGCGGCTCGGTGTGCACCGGCCGGTAGGAGAGCGTCACCTTGCCGTCTTCGCTCAGCCTGGCCAGCGTATGCTTGCGCCAGACCGCGTCGTCGCGCGCCGAAAAGTCCTCGCGTGCGTGCGCGCCACGGCTCTCCTTGCGCGCCTCGGCGCTGTAGACCGTGGTGATGGCATTGGCCATCAGGTTTTCCAGCTCCAGCGTCTCGACCAGATCGGAGTTCCAGATCATCGAGCGGTCGGACACTTTGATGTCCTTCAACTCGCCCCAGATCTGCGAAACCCGCTTGCAGCCGCTTTCGAGGGACTCCTGCGTGCGGAATACGGCCGCGTCTTCCTGCATCGCCTTCTGCATCTTCTCGCGCAGCACCGCCGTCGGCGTCGAGCCATTGGCGTGGCGGAGCCGGTCGAAGCGGTCCATGATCTTTTCGACCGAGGCTTCGTTGGGCGAAGGGATGGCCGATTTGCGGTCGATGACCTGGCCGGCCCGGATAGCCGCCGCGCGGCCGAACACCACAAGATCGATCAGCGAATTCGAACCGAGCCGATTGGCGCCATGCACGGAGGCACAGCCGGCTTCGCCGACAGCCATCAACCCGGGCGACACCTGGTCGGGATTGAGCGCCGTCGGATTGAGCACCTCGCCCCAGTAATTGGTCGGCACGCCGCCCATATTGTAATGCACCGTCGGCAGCACCGGGATCGGCTCCTTGGTCAGGTCGACACCGGCAAAGATCTTGGCCGATTCCGAAATGCCCGGCAGCCGCTCATGCAGGACGGCGGGATCGAGATGGTCGAGATGTAGGAAGATGTGGTCCTTGTTCTTGCCGACGCCGCGGCCCTCGCGGATTTCCAGCGTCATGCAGCGCGAGACGACGTCGCGCGAGGCAAGGTCCTTGGCCGACGGCGCATAGCGCTCCATGAAGCGCTCGCCCTCGGAATTGACGAGATAGCCGCCCTCGCCGCGCGCACCCTCGGTGATCAGGCAGCCGGCGCCATAGATGCCGGTCGGGTGGAATTGCACGAACTCCATGTCCTGCAGCGGAAAGCCGGCACGCGCTGCCATGCCGCCGCCGTCGCCGGTGCAGGTGTGTGCCGAGGTGGCCGAGAAATAGGTGCGGCCATAGCCGCCGGTCGCCAGCACCACCATCTTGGCGGAGAAACGGTGGATGGTGCCGTCATCGAGGTTCCAGGCAAGAACGCCGGTGCAGGTGCCGTCCGGCTCCATGATCAGGTCGAGCGCGAAATACTCGATGAAGAACTGCGCATTGTTCTTCAGCGACTGGCCGTAAAGCGTGTGCAGGATGGCATGGCCGGTGCGGTCGGCGGCGGCACAGGTGCGCTGCACCGGGGGACCTTCGCCGTAATTCATCATGTGGCCGCCGAAGGGCCGCTGGTAGATCTTGCCCTCTTCGGTGCGCGAAAACGGCACGCCGTAATGTTCGAGCTCGTAGACCGCGGCCGGCGCTTCGCGCACCAGATATTCCATGGCGTCGACATCGCCCAACCAGTCCGAGCCCTTGACGGTGTCGTACATGTGCCACTGCCAGGAATCGGGACCCATGTTGGACAGCGAGGCGGCAATGCCGCCTTGCGCCGCCACCGTGTGCGAGCGGGTCGGGAACACCTTGCTGATGCAGGCGGTGCGCAGGCCCTGTTCGGCCATGCCGAGCGTGGCGCGCAGGCCGGCGCCGCCGGCGCCAACGACCACCACGTCAAACTTGTGGTCGACATAAGTGTAGCCAGCGCTGTTGGCTTGTGTCGCGTCCTTGGCCAACTCAGCCTCCGAATGTCAGCTTGAGCAGGGCGAAGATCGAGGCGACGCCGACCGCTATGGGAAAAAATGTATTGAGCGCGATCAGCGCCAGCTTCATGCCTTCGCCATGCACGTAATCCTCGATGATCACCTGCATGCCGATCCGCATATGGATGAGCCCGGAGATGAGCACCAGGGCCATCACCAGCGCCACGAACGGGTTGGCAAGAGCTGCCCGCACATGTGCGTAGTCGGCGCCGTTGAGCGCGATCAGGAAGCCGACGAAGAACAGGATCAGCGGGATGTTGGCGATCGCGGTGAGGCGTTGGCGCCAGAAATGCCCGGTGCCTTCGCGGGCGGAGCCGAGGCCGCGGACCCTCGCCAGCGGCGTGCGCATGTCGGTGTTTTTGCCGCTCATGATCAGGCTCCCCGCGCCATAGTGCCGGCGATCCAGATCAGCAGGGTGAGCAGGATCGAGCCGGCCAGCGTCGCCCAGGCGATCTTCGAGGCGGTATGCTTCTCCAGACCCGCGCCGGTGTCCCAGACCAGATGGCGCACGCCACCCAGCATATGGTGCATCAGCGCCCAGGTGTAGCCGAACAGGATGAGCCGGCCGAGCCAGGTGCCGAAGGCCCAATTGGCCCAATCGAACGTCGCCTGCGAGCTTGCCGCCGCCATCAGCCACAGGGCGACCAGCAGCGTGCCGAAATACAGCGCGCCACCGGTGATGCGGTGAATGATCGACATCGTCATGGTGATCGGTGGCCGGTACACGGTGAGGTGCGGCGAAATCGGCCGTTCACGTCTGACAAATTCGCGGGTGGCTGGTGATTTGCTCATGGCTCCCCCAGTTCGGCGTCTCTCTGGAGCCTCAGGTGGAAATGCGGCATTGCCGCTTCCGGTTGCGACTTCGGACAGCCGGTTTCTAATGCTCTTTTTGCACCGCGTCAAAGCCAGAAAACCGTTTCGAAAACGTAATTTAGTCTGACTAAAAGGCCTGCTTGAGCTTCAATCGATTAGGCCGGGAGGCCTGAAGCCGGCTCGATATCGCTGCAGTGCAACATGTCTGGCCCAAGGGCCCAGCGATGTTGAGATTGGCGCTAGCGTTTGCAGGTCTGCGGCGTCGACCCCTTCTTCATCACCAGCGCCTCGCGTCCGTCGATCACGATTGCGTCATGCGTGGCCGTCTGGTAGCGGCTGGTCTGGTTGGCGGGCGACGCCGCAAACTCCTCGGTCGCGCCGTCGGACCCGACCACACGCAACGACGTGCCAAGATTTTGGATGGAAATGATACCGTTGTTGCCGCATCTGTAGGTGGCCGCGCCTATGCCGGATCGCGGCGCGGTAAGGTCGGTGATGATCTTGATTGCAGCTGCCGGAGGCGCCGCGGCTTCGACGGACTGCTGAGCCGGTGCAGGTGAGACGACGACGGTATTGGCCGGCTTCGGCGCGCTGTCCTGCGGCACACAGGCAGCGACGACACCGAGCAACGGGAAAACGGACACCCAAATCGGCCGGCGTAGCGCCATATGCTGTCCTCCCGCGCGGCAAACCAGCCGCGATGCTTTGTCCAGATCAACGTCGTCGCGACGCCGGGGCGGACGCCGCCGCGATGGTGCGGCCGAGCATGGCCGAATGATGGCCACCGGGTTTTCCATCCAGTCGGATATTAACGGATATTAACCATGTTTACCGAGACATCGCCGCCAAACGCACCGGCCTCTTAACAAAGGTTAAGAAAACGTTAATTTCTGATTCGAGGAGGCTTTCCCTCAAGACACGGAGGACGCCATGCGTTCGAATTCGGGCAGATCGCGCTTTGCGGCGCTCATCGTGGCGGCCTCGGTCGTTGGCCTTGCAGCGCCAGCGCTCGCCGGCGCCCGGCATCAGGATCGTGTCTACGCTGATTCCTTCGGCAACCTCGTCGTCGACAGCGCCGCCGGCTACAAGCGCATTATCGTCGGCGAAGGCAGGCTGGCCAAGCAGCTATCCGACTACACCAGCGCCGGCCAGCCCAAGGTGATCTACGAGAACGAAGCCGACGAGATCAGCGGATACAGCGATTGCTACCGGCCGCCGGTGCTGGTGAAGGGCCGCTCCTATATGTACGGTCTCTCCGACGGCGAGATGCCCGAGCTCAGCCCCTGCCGCTAGCCTCTTTGTCTGGACGCAATTTCCAAGGGAAAGCGCTATGCGCTTTTCCCGGGAAAACCGTTTCACACTTTTCCTGAAATTGCTCTGGCTTCCATTCCGGCTGACGACCAATTGCCGGCAGGCCCGGCGGAGACGCGCACGCAATCGCGCCCGGCATTCTTCGCCTGATAGAGCGCCTGGTCGGCGCGCCGCATCAGATCGGCAAAGTCTTCGCTCGGATGAAGTTCGGCGACGCCGAAGCTCGCGGTGCAGCGGTTGTCAGCCGGCAGCCCGTCGATGGGCAGCCCGCCAAAGGCGCTGCGCGTGCCCTCGGCGAACAGCCGCGCCGCGGCAAGGTTGGTTCCCGGCAGGATGATGGCGAACTCCTCGCCGCCGATGCGGCCGGCAACGTGATGCGCGGCGGCGGCTTCGCGCAGGAAGCCTGCAAAAATCTCGATCACCCGGTCGCCTGACGCATGGCCGAAACTGTCGTTGACGCTCTTGAAATGATCGAGGTCGGCAATGACCAGCGCGACCGGCACGCCTTGCCGCATCGCGCCAAGCACCGCCAGCTCGGCATGGCGGGTGAAGCCGCCGCGGTTGAGCAGGCGCGAAAGCGTGTCCGTCTCCGACTTCGACGTCACTTCGGCAAGCACGTCGCGAACCAGGATGGCCAGCATCAGCAGCGCCAGCGCCAGCGCAAAGACAGTGCCGAGCGATTGCGACACCAGCGCGTAGTTGCTTTGCAGATAGGCCTGCGGATTGGCGCCCCAGCCGCCGAGCGCATGCGCGATGAACGGCTTGGAGGCAAACTGCAGGCCGCTCGCCGCCAGCACGGCCATCAATATGCGATCGAGACGGTCAAGCTTTTGCCTCGATGACCAGACGATGGCCAGCCCGACGAACTGCATGACCGCATAGGGAAGCTGGTAAGCCATGATGCGGATGAGCGACTGGCGAGGCAGGTCCTGCACGAAATACACGGCTATGGTGGTGGCCAACAGGAAAAACAGCATCGGCTTCCAGGGCGGCGCCACGCCGTATTTGCGGGCAAGCCCGCCATTGAACGCAATGGTGGCGCCAAGGAAGACCGCGAAGGCGGCAACGACCGGGAGCCGCGCGTCGGCAAAAGCGGGAATGGAGAATTCGATGGCCGAATAGGCCATGCCCAGCAGATAGCCAAATGCCAGCCAGCGCGCCGGCGCCCGGCCGACATCGTGGAAGGCGACCGCCATGAAGGATGCCGCCAGCAGGCCGGCAACCGACAGATTGATCAACAGGATGAAGTTGGCGCCGCTCATGTTCTCCCGCACCCGCGCCGACAGCTAATCATCGACGGGCGAAGAAGACGTTAACGCCGTCCCGGCCGGACAGATTCAGCCGGTCTTGAGCGGCTCCGGCAGGAACGCCGTTTCCGGCCGCTCATAGGACAGGCGTACACTGTCACGGCCGTTCTTCTTGGCTTTGTAGAGCGCATCGTCGGCACGGCGCATCAGCGGCTCCAGCGCCTCGCCACCGCTGCGGGCCGCCACGCCGAAGCTTGCCGTCACCTTCGTTCCCTGGGGAAGCCCGTCGACATGGCCGGCCGAATAGACGGTGCGCACCGCTTCGGCGAACAGCCGCGCCGCCGCAAGATCGCTGAGGGGCAGCAGCACCGCGAATTCCTCGCCGCCGATACGCCCGGCAACACCGCGCGCGCCGGCCGCCGACCGAAGCTTGGCGGCGAAGTCGGCGATCACCCGATCGCCCGCCCCATGCCCATGCACATCGTTGAGCGCCTTGAAGTGATCGAGGTCGGCCAGCACCAGCGCGACCGGGAACCGGGCCGAGGCGCAGTGCTGCAAGAGCCGCATGCCTCGCTCCTCGAAGCCACGCCGGTTGAGCAGGCCCGACAGGGGGTCGGTATAGGTCTCGGTCTTCAATGCCTTCAGCACGTCGAGTGCCGCGGCGGAAAACAGGCACAGCGCGATGAGCAGCGAGAGCAGCGCGTGCGACAGCAGCGCCGTCGTCCAGTAGGACGAGCCATAGAACCCGTCATAGCTGGCGAAGGGCCCATGCGCGATGACGACGGCAAGGGTGCGCACGAAGAAATTGACGCCCGACAGCAGCGACAGCACGAACAGGATTTTTTCGGTCGGGCCGTTGTTGCGTACCGGGCGCAGTTCGGCGGCAACCAGAAGGCTGATACCGCCGAATGCGAAATTCATCGCCAGGATGCGCCAGGTGAGATCCGGCGCGACGAACAGGAACCAGCATAACGACGCCAGGCCGCCGCCCGCCAACACGGCGATCCCCACAGAGGGCACCTTGCGGCCATAACGGTGGATGACGGCGCTGGACAGGCAGCAGGCAGCGATGGTGAAGCAGATGTTCGACGTAAGCTTGGTCAGCGGCATCCCGATGGGCAAGGTGAAATACTGGAGCAGGAAGCCAGCCGCCGAGAGACTGTAGCTGATCGCCAGAACGGCCAGATAGGGGCGGTGGCGCTGATAGGACCATAGCACAAGGAACGCCGCGCCGAGCGCCAGCGCGATCGTCGGGTTGAGCAGCGCAATGAGCAGACCCGTGTCCAACCGACTGTGACTTCCCCTAGCTTACGTCAGGGAAGAGCTTAGAGGGCAAGCCCAAACAAGCGGTTAAGCCATGCGGCAAGCAGGACCGCCGCCTCAAAATAATGTCAGGGAACCGCAGACCCCAGCCAGCGTTCCTCCGTTCACAATCTGGAGCGACCCATGGCCGACACAATCACACTGACCGACCACGACGCGATCCGCTCATGGGCTGCCGGGCGCGCCGGCTTTCCCGCAATCGTCGACATATCGCCGGAGGCGGGGACGCAGCCCATGTTGAGGCTGGTCTTCGGCCAGCACGCCTATCAGGATCAGGACCAGCCTGAACGGCCGCTCAATGCGGGAGGCTATGAACTCGTCGAATGGGACGAATGGTTCAAGCTCTTCGAGGAACAACAGCTTGCGCTTGTGGTCGCCGCCGAACAGCCGGGACGCCGCGAGGAGTTCCACGAACTCGTCCGCCGCGACGGAAAGAGCTGACCCGAGCCGGGCGCGGCTCGGGTTCTGTTCAAATCCGGGTTACTTCCACTCCCGGATGTCGACGAAGTGGCCGGCGATCGCCGCCGCGGCCGCCATCGCCGGCGACACCAGATGGGTGCGGCCCTTGAACCCTTGCCGGCCCTCGAAATTGCGGTTCGAGGTCGAGGCGCAGCGTTCATGCGGCTTCAGCCGGTCGTCGTTCATGGCCAGGCACATCGAACAGCCCGGCTCGCGCCAGTCGAAACCGGCGGCGACAAAGATCTTGTCGAGGCCTTCGGCTTCCGCCTGTTCCTTGACCAGTCCGGAGCCCGGCACGATCATCGCGTCGACATGCGGGCTGACCGTCTTGCCTTCGACCACCTTGGCGACGGCGCGCAGATCTTCGATGCGGCCATTGGTGCAGGAACCGATGAAGACGCGATCGAGCGTGATGTCGGTGATCTTGGTGCCCGGCGTCAGACCCATATAGTCGAGCGCGCGCTGCTTGGAGGTGCGCTTGTTTTCATCGGCGATGTCGTCCGGGTTCGGCACGATGCCTTGCACCGACACCACATCCTCGGGCGAGGAGCCCCAGGAGACGATCGGCGGCAGCTTGGCCGCGTCGAGCACGATCACCTTGTCGAAATGCGCGCCCTCGTCGGACTGCAGCGTCTTCCAGTATTCGAGTGCCGCATCCCAGGACGCGCCCTTCGGCGCGCGAGGCTTGTCCTTGACATAGGCGAAGGTCGTCTCGTCGGCGGCGATAAGGCCGGCGCGCGCACCGCCTTCGATCGACATGTTGCAGATCGTCATGCGGCCTTCCATCGACAGCGCACGGATCGCCTCGCCGGCGTATTCGATGACATAGCCAGTGCCGCCGGCGGTGCCGATCTCGCCGATGATGGCCAGGATGATGTCCTTGGCGGTGACGCCCTGCGGCAGCTGGCCGTCGACACGCACGAGCATGTTCTTGGCCTTGCGCTGGATCAGCGTCTGTGTCGCCAGAACATGCTCGACCTCGGACGTGCCGATGCCATGCGCCAGCGCGCCGAAAGCGCCATGCGTCGAGGTGTGGCTGTCGCCGCAGACGATGGTCATGCCGGGCAGAGTAAAGCCCTGCTCCGGACCGATGATGTGGACGATGCCCTGGCGAATATCATTCTCGGAATAATATTCGACGCCGAAATCCCTGGCGTTCTTGGCCAGCGCCTCGACCTGGATACGGCTTTCCTCGTTCTTGATGCCGAACTTGCGCTCGGGTGAGGTCGAGACATTGTGATCGACCACGGCCAGCGTCTTTTCCGGATGTCGGACTTTACGGCCGGTCATGCGCAGGCCTTCGAAGGCCTGCGGGCTGGTCACTTCATGGACCAGGTGGCGGTCGATATAGAGCAGGCAGGTGCCGTCGTCCTGGCGGTCGACGACATGGTCGTCGAAAATCTTGTCGTAGAGGGTGCGCGGTGCGCTCATGTGCGTAAATCCGTCGATATGAGAATGGGAAAGAGCAGACGCCTGACTTGCGGCCCGGCGAAAACGACCTGAACAGGTCGGCCTAGGGTAGTCGGCTGGTCAGCGCCCCGGACACGCGCGCGGAAAAGCGCGACGGCAGGCGTTTCCTGTCCTGCAGCACGAACCCCTTGTAGGCCGGATCGCCAAAAAGCTCTTCCATGGCGTGGCTCATACCAATGTTTTGGGTTTTCGGCAATTGCGGCGTGTCTTCGCAGAATCCAAACCTCTCCGCTCAGATCACTTCAAACACAAACGTCCTCACCAGCGCTTCGGGCTCGGCGATCGCATAGCAGCGGAACCACGGGCTTTCCTCGACCGGTCGCCATTTCCCAGCTTGCTCCAGCTCATCGAACACGGCTTGAAAGCCGCCACTTTCGAACACCTGGTCACGCACGGTGAAGATGGCATGGCCACCCTTGCGGGTGATGCGCACCAACTCGTGCAGGCTAGAGGCCGGCGCATGGCTGATGGTGAACACGCCGGTCGAGAAGAAGGCGCGGAAGTGGCCGTCAGGCCATGGCAACGTGTCGCCTAGCATTGCCTGCTTCAGTTCGCTGTAGGCATTGCGGCTGCCGGCGATCTTCAGCATATCGTGCGAGAGGTCCAGCCCCGCAATGTCGCGGTAACCGAGCGCCTTCAGCGACGGTCCCGACAGGCCGGTGCCGCAGCCGGCATCGAGCAAGGGGCCATCGCCCGCCGGCACATGGCGCGCCACCCAGGCGGTGATCAGGAAAGGCAGGAGGTAGCCGAGCGAGGCGGTCTCGCTGTCATAGGTCGCAGCCCACGCGGCATAGGCCTCCTCAAGCGCTTCCGGCGTGTCGGCCGTGTAGACGGAATCCAGCGCCGCATTGGCTTTGTCGACGATCATGGGACCTCCTCAAAGGGAATGCTCGGGGATCGTAATGCTGTCTTCGCCGAAAAACTATTCCTCGTGCTGGCGGCGCAGCCGCCGCTCCAGCGTCCTAAGCGCCAGCGACAGGCCGACGGTCAGGATGAGATAGATATAGGCCGTTATCGAATAGGTCTCGAAGAAGCGAAAGGAGCCGGCGGCGTAGACCTTGCCCATCTGCGTGATGTCGGCAACGCCGAGCACCGAGACCAGCGAGGAATCTTTGACCAAAGCGACGAAATCATTGCCGAGCGGCGGCAGGATGGTGCGGATCGCCTGTGGGAACACGATCAGCCGGAAGCGCTGAGCGCGGGTCAGCCCAAGCGCCTTCGCCGCCTCGATCTGGCCCTTCTCCACCGACTGGATGCCGGCCCGGAAAACCTCCGAGATGAAAGCCGAATAGCCGATGGTCAGCGCCATGATGGCGCGCCAGAGCAGCGACACGTCGCGCACCAAAAGCTCGCCGAACAGGCCGGCACTTTGCAGCGGCGCGGTCAGCGCGTTCCAAGCCGCGACGAAGGCCGGTGCACCGGCAAAGGCGATCCAGAACAGAAGCACCAGGATCGGCACGCCGCGGATGATCTCGACATAAAAGCGCGCGATCTGGCGCAGCCAGCGCGAGCCGGACATTCCCATCAGCGCGATGCCGAGACCCATGGCCGAAGCCAGCACGAAGGCAATCACGGTGACGAAGATGGTGACGCCGATGCCCTTGGCGACCGTGGCAAACACCTGGGTATAGAGGTTGCTGGTGGCGACGAAGACGGCCACCGCGATGGCGAGGGTTACGGCAACGACGAGCCACCAGGGGAAGTCGGCTTTGGAGGAAGAGCAAGGGACCTGCATCAGAAGGATTGCGCCAAGGCACCCCCCTCTGGCCTGCCGGCCATCTCCCCCGCAAGGAGGGAGATTGGCAGCTTCAATGCCCGCGCCTTTTCTTCAATGCTGGAGGTACGCGAAGGCAGGGCGGACAGCTGATCTCCCCCCTTGCGGGGGAGATGCCCGGCAGGGCAGAGGGGGGTGTTCAAGCGCCGTGTCTGCGTGAGGTTCAGCGAACTACTGCCCCATCTTGTAATCAAGAAACCATTTCTTGTTCAGTGCATCCAGCGTCCCGTCAGCCTTCAACGCCGCGATGGCCGCGTTGACCGGCTTCACCAGGTCCGAACCCTTCGGAAAGATAAACCCAAAATCCTCGGTACCGAGCGGCCCGCCGATCAGCTTCAATTTGCCCTCGGAGGCGTCGACATAGCCTTTGCCGGCGGTGCCATCGGTCAAAACAACATCGACGTCGCCTGATTTCAGTGCCTGCACGGTCGCGCCGAACGTCTCGAACAGTTTGATGCGCGGGTTCTGCTCATTGCCGTCGAGCACGCTGTACACGGCGGTATAGAAGGGCGTGGTGCCGGCCTGCGCGCCGACCAGCCCGTCCTTGAAGGCGCCGAAGGTCTTGGCGTCGGTGAAGCGGCTCTCATCGCCGCGCACCAGCATGAACTGTTCCGAGCGCATATAGGGGTCGGAGAAATCGACCTTCTCCTTGCGGTCGTCCTTGATGGTGATGCCGGTCATGCCAATGTTGTACTGGTTGTCGGAAACCGCCTGGATCATCGCGTCCCAGGAAGTGTTCTGGTACTCGACCGTGAAATTGAGCCGCTTGGCGATCTCGTTCATCGCGTCATATTCCCAGCCGATCTGTTTGCCGGTCTTGGCATCGATGAACTGCAGCGGCGGATAGGCGTTTTCGGTCACAACCACCACCTTCTTGCCGCCGAGGTCGGGCAGCGCCTGCGCGAAGGCGGCAACGGGTGCCAGGACGAGGGCAAGCAGGCCCGCCAGCAGCAGTTTCGATTTGGTCATGACACACTCCCCGGGAATTGATGACCCGGGCATGGCCGGGCTTGCAGGAAAATCCGGCGCCGACTTTAGCTTTCCGCAAGCGTCATGCAAGACGCTCTGCCGTGTCGCCTGGGGCGAAATCGGATTCCAATGCTCTCGATCGGAAGATTCCGGGAGATCCGTGCCTTGGCCGGCGGTCAGTCAGCCGCCGGTGCCTTGGCGTCCGTCTCGCGCAGCCCAGCAATGAGCTTGGCCAGGATGCGGTGCAGGCCATCCAGTTCGACCGCGCTGAGGCGGGGAAATTGGCAGAGTATCTGGACAGCAACGTCTTTGGCGGGCCCGCGTAGCGACTGTCCCTTGGCTGTCAGCTCCAGAAGCACCCGGCGCTCGTCGGCAGCGTCGCGCCGGCGGGTGATGAAGCCGCCCGCCTCCAGCCGTTTGAGCAGGGGTGTCAGCGTCGCCGAATCGAGACCCAGCACCTCGCCGAGTCCACCCACCGTGCGTGGCGCTCGCTCCCACAGCGCCATCATCGCCAGATATTGCGGATAGGTGAGGCCGAGCGGTTCGAGCAACGGCCGGTAGAGCCGTGTCATCAGCCCGCTAGCCGAATAGAGGGCGAAGCAGATCTGTTCGTCGAGTTTCGGCACCCCGGCGAAATCCGCCGAGGCCTGCGTGGTATCGTCCGTCTGTTTTGTGTTCATGCTGCCTTTGCCGGAAGCGCCTTAGCCGAAAGCGCCACCTCGATGTTGCCCTTGATGGCGTTGGAATAGGGGCAAACCTGGTGCGCCGCCGATACAAGCGCTTCCGCCGCCGCCTGATCAAGACCTTTTGTTTCCGCTGCCAGCGAAACGCCGAGCACAAATCCGCCCTGCGCATTGCTGTGCAGGCTGACATTTGCCGTCACCGAGGCATCCTGCAGCGGCAGTTTCTGCTTGCCGGCGATGAAGCGCATGGCGCTTTCGAAGCAGGCGGCATAGCCGGCGGCGAAAAGCTGTTCGGGATTGGTGGCGCCACCTTTGCCGCCAAGCTCCTTGGGCATGGCAAGATCGAGGCTGAGCAAGCCATCGTCGCTCTGGACATGGCCGGCACGGCCGCCGACGGCGCGGGCTTGGGTAGAATACAATGCAGGCATTTCATTTCTCCATTTAAATCGCGTACGATTGTTTAGTACACGATGTAAATCGAGTCAACCGCCGACTTTCCCGCCAGCCAGCCCCCCGGAAACGAAAAAGGCGGCCGAAGCCGCCTTTTCAAACTTGCTCGTCGGAAAACTTATTCGGCGGTGGCTGCTTCGGCTGCCTTTGCGGCTTCAGCTGCCTCGGCGGCGGCCTTCTTCTCGGCGGCGTCCTGAGCGGCCTTCTCGACGGCCAGGGCCTCGGCGGCTGCCACCTTCTCGGCCTCGATGCGGGCCTTCTCGGCGTTCAGAGCATCGCGCTCCTCGTCGTTCAGCTTGCGGGCGCGCACGCCGGTGTTTTCCGAAATACGGGCCGATTTGCCGCGACGATCGCGCAGGTAGTAGAGCTTGGCGCGACGCACCTTGCCGCGGCGAACGATTTCAACGCCTTCAACCATCGGCGAGTAGACCGGGAACACGCGCTCGACGCCTTCGCCGTAGGAAATCTTGCGAACCGTGAAGTTCTCCTGGAAGCCGGCGCCTGCGCGGGCGATGACGACGCCCTCATAGGCCTGGACGCGGGTGCGGGTGCCTTCGGTCACGCGGACCTGGACGCGCACGGTGTCGCCGGGCTGGAATTCGGGAAGCTTGCGCTTGGCTTCGATCTTGGCGGCCTGTTCGGCCTCGAGCTGACGGAGAATATCCATCTCAAAAGTCCACTTCTTGTTCTTCCGACAGTCAGAGCGTCCGACACTCGCCTTGCAGTTCCATTGACCGCTTGGCTATGCCCTTTGTCTCCAAGACATTTGTCTTTGAAACATCAGGCAGGGGCGACTACACCGTCATTGTTGACGGGTCCGGCAGATTCTTTCTGGCCGGTACGGGCGGGCACATACAGCTATTTCGCCGCTTTGTCACGCCTTGGCAGCGCATTTTCTGCTCGCATGGCACCATCGTAATCCTGCCGTGCCGGGTTGCGCCGGTCGTTCAGGCTTTCTAAGCCTGAAATAACACAGTTTGAGCGGCCGCAATTCATGTCTGTCTTCGATGCCATCCTGCTCTTTCTGGCGGGCTTTCTGTCAGGCGCCGCCAATGCGGTCGCCGGTGGCGGCACCTTCATCACCTTCGGCGCCATGACGTTGGTCGGCCTGCCGCCGATCGTCGCCAACGCCACCTCCTCGGTGACGCAATTTCCGGGCTACATCACCTCGACGCTCGCCTATTCGGCCGATATCAGGCATTTCTGGCGCGGCGCGCTGCTGCTCTGTCTGATCTCGGCGATCGGGGCGCTGGCCGGCGCGCTGATCCTACTGGCGCTCGACAATCCCTCGTTTCGCGCTCTGGTGCCGTGGCTGCTCTTGGCCGCGACGGCCCTGTTCGCCGCCGGCCCCTGGCTGAAACCAGTGCCGAAGCCCGGTCATGAAGCGGCGGTGGGCTCGCTCGCCGGCTCCCTGGCGCAGTTTCTCACCGCCATCTATGGCGGCTTCTTCGGCGCCGGCATGGGCGTGATGATGCTGGCGACGCTCGGCCTGACACAAGCCGGCGACTACCACCGGCTGAACGCGTTGAAGAACATGCTGGCCATGGTCATCGCCGCTGTCGCGATCGTCGTCTTCGTCTCGGGCGGCGTCGTCGCCTGGCCGCAGGCGATCATCATGATCCCGGGCGGCGCGCTCGGCGGCTATGCCGGCGTCTGGATCGCCAAGCGCGTGCCGCAAAACGCGGTGCGCGGCTTCGTCGTCGCCGTCGGCCTGTTTCTGGCTTTCTATTACTTTTGGAAAGGCTGAGCGGCGGCGCCCAACAAATCAGGACGCCGCTCTTTCGTCAGCGCTTCCGACTGCGCCCGCCGCCATGCGGCGATCTTCTTATGATTGCCCGAAATCAGCACATCGGGAATCTCGCGTCCCTCGAACTCCTGCGGCCGCGTGTAATGCGGATGTTCAAGCAGGCCGTTTTCGAAACTCTCCTCCTCGCCCGACACGGCGTTTCCCATCACACCGGGCAACAGCCGCACCACGGCATCCAGCAGCACAAGCGCTGCCGGCTCACCGCCAGAGAGGATGTAGTCGCCGATCGAGACTTCCTCTAATCCCCGCGCGTCGATCACCCGCTGGTCGACGCCTTCGAAGCGGCCGCACAGGATGACGGCGCCAGGCCCTGCGGCCAGTTCGCGCACGCGCGCCTGCGTCAGCGGTTTGCCGCGCGGGCTCATCAACAGCCGTGGCCTTGCGTCGCCTTCCGGCGAAGCATGGTCGATCGCCCTGGCCAGGACATCGGCACGCATCACCATGCCGGCACCGCCGCCAGCCGGCGTGTCGTCGACGGTGCGATGGCGGTCGGTGGCGAAGTCACGGATCTGGATCGCCTCCAGCGACCACGTGCCGGCCTCGAGCGCCCGGCCGGCCAACGACAGGCCGAGCGCGCCGGGAAACATCTCGGGGTAAAGCGTCAGCACCGAAGCGGAAAAACTCACCGGTTGCCCCCGGCATCGCTCGGTCCGCGCGGCCTGCCCTTCGGATCGAAGTCTTCCTCTCGCGGGCCGTCGCCATCCTCGTCCTCGACAAGTCCGGCCGCCGCCGGGTCGACACGGACGAAGCCTTCGGCGATCGACACTTGCGGCACGGCAGCCTGTGTGAACGGGATCAGCACGCCCTTGCGCCCGCCCAGCGTCACGTCGAGAATGTCGCCGCCGCCGAAATTGTGCACCGCGACGATCTTGCCGAGTGCGGCACCCGTCTCGTCGCGGACTTCGAGGCCGACGAGGTCGGCATGGTAGAACTCGTCTTCCTCGCCGTCGTCCGGCAGCATCGAACGGTCGACGAACAGCTCCGTGCCGGCCAGCGCCTCGGCCGCGTTGCGGTCGGCAACGCCCTTGAAGCGGACCACGACGACGGTGTTGGCGGGCCTGATGTCGATGATCTGGAAGGCGCGGCCGTCACGGGCGTAGAGCGGGCCGTAGTTGGCCAGCGCCAGCGGTTCACCGGTGAAGGTCTTCACCCGCAATTCGCCCTTGATGCCATGGGCGGCGCCGATCACGGCCATCTGGACAGGGTTATGGGGCTTGCTCATGGCGCTAAATCCTTTGGCTTTGCTCTAACGCTCCCCGATCGTCATTTCAATGACGCGCTCTTCACCGCTTCCTAACCCGGCTGCCGGAAAATGGCCGGGCATGCATGAAACAAAGGTCGAAAGCACGCCATGCAGGAATTCCTGATCCCGGCCAAACCCGATCTCCAGGCGGCACGCGAAAGCTGGCTGAAGATGCTGGCGCGAGAACGTCGGCTGTCGCCCGAGACGGTGGAAGCCTATGAGCGCGACACGCGCCAGTTCCTGCATTTCCTCACCGGCCATTGCGGCGGCTCACCCGGGATTTCGGACATCGCCGATCTGCGCCCGGCCGACCTGCGCGGCTTCCTCGCGGCGCGGCGCAATGCCGGCGCCGGTGCCCGCACGCTGGGCCGGGGTCTCGCCGGCATCCGCTCGCTGCTGCGTTTCCTCGAGCGGCGCGGCCTTGCCAATGCGGCGGGTGCGGCAGCCCTGCGCGCACCGCGCCAGCCCAAATCGCTGCCCAAGCCGCTGACGGCGAGCGACGCCAAGCATATTGTTTCCATCGAAGGCCAATTGGCGGAAGAACCCTGGATCGCGGCCCGCAACGCCGCTGTGCTGACACTGCTCTACGGCTCCGGCCTGCGCATTTCCGAGGCGCTCGGTCTGGCGGGCGCCGATCTGGCGTCGGCGGACGACACGGTGCTGCGCGTCACCGGCAAGGGCGGCAAGACGCGACTGGTGCCGGTGCTGCCGGTGGCGCTCAGGGCAATCGCCGAATACCGCAGGCTCTGCCCCTATCATCTCGACCCCAAGGGCCTGCTGTTTCGCGGCGCCCGTGGCGGCCCGCTCAACCCGGCCATCGTCCAGCGCGACATGGCCAAACTGCGCTCGGCGCTCAACCTGCCCGATACCGCGACGCCGCATGCGCTGCGCCATTCCTTCGCCACGCATCTGCTCGGCAGCGGCGGCGATTTGCGCACCATCCAGGAACTGCTCGGCCACGCCAGCCTGTCGACGACGCAGATCTACACCGGCGTCGACACCGCGAGGCTGCTCGAGATTTACGAATCAGCCCATCCACGGGCATGAACCCTTCAATTTCGCAGTACCAATTAACCGTTTTGCCGCTTTTCGGTTCTAGAACTGACCATGATCCCGAAAAGTGGGACCCGGTTTTCGGAAAAGATCATGGTCAAACATGAAGACAGAACCATGAAACGCGTCATCGCCATCGCCGACCGTGCAGCTTCCGTGTCGCTGAAGCTGCTCGTCGCGCTCAATGTTTTGTTCTTCCTGTCGTTCCTCGCCGTGCTGCTGTTCGCGGCCGGCAACGCGCATGCCGGAATCCCGACCTGCACCGGCGCCGACATGCTGTCGGCCTTGCAGAAGAACGATCCGGCGACCTACCGCAAGATCGAAGCGGAAGCCGCAGCGACACCGAACGGCAAGGGCCTGTTGTGGAGGCTGGAAAAGCCCGGCGAAAAGCCGTCCTTCCTGTTCGGCACCATGCATATGACCGACCCGCGCGTCACCACGCTGCCTCCCGACGCGCAGAAAGCCTATGACGCCGCCGGCACCATCGTCATCGAAACCACCGACGTGCTCGACAAGCAGAAGATGATGGTCGCGATGCTCCAGGAGCCGGACCTGATGATGTTCACCGATTCGACGACGCTGGCGTCGCTGCTGTCGCCCGACGATGCGGCGGCCATGAACGCCGCGCTCGACGCACGCGGCATTCCTCCGGCTACGGTTGCCAAGATGAAGCCGTGGATGCTCTCGGCCATGATCGCACTGCCGGCCTGCGAGCTGGCCCGCCAGTCCGGCGGCGCACCGGTGCTCGACGTCAAGCTGGCCGAGGGTGCAAAGGCTTCCGGCAAGCCGGTGGAAGGATTGGAGACGGCTGAAAGCCAGCTGCGAGCCATGGCCTCGCTGCCGCTGGCGTTTCACATGAAGGGTCTCGTCGACACGCTGAAGCTCGGCGATAAGATCAACGACATCAACGAAACCATGATCGTGCTCTACCAGCGCGGCGACACCGGCATGTTCTGGCCGCTGTTTCGCGTGGCCATGCCGGATGGCACGGACGACCCCGCGGGCTATGCGGCGTTCGAGGAAACCATGATCACCAGCCGCAACAAGGTGATGGTCGAGCATGCCGAACCGATCCTTGCCAGGGGCAACGTCTTCATGGCGGTCGGCGCCCTCCACCTTCCCGGCCCCGAAGGCCTCGTCGAGGACTTCCGCAAGGCCGGTTACACCGTCACGCCTGTTGGACTTTAGCTACTTCAGTTTACTTCGCCAGGATCTGGGCCAGCATCGCCGGAACGATGATCCGGTGAAACGGCATGATGATCGCGAGATAGGCGCGCCCGAGCCAATTGTGCGTCTTGACGATCGTCGTCGCGGCCACCTCCTGTCGGCCCCTGCCGAGATTCCTGACTTCGACCATGACACGGAAATCGAGATGCCGGTCGTCGAGGCCAAGCACAACCTTGCCGGGAAACTGGCTGATTAGCGGAAATATCCCGATCCGGCCCGACGGCAACACCGCAGTTTCCAGGCCCGTCTTCAGCCGGAACGGCTTGACGGCAAGGTTGCGCAGCGCCATGAGCCTGCCGACCCAGGGCGGCGTTCGCCCCAGGGCGCGTTCCGCCGCGCCGAGTGCCGTTAAAGAAAGACCTTCAGTGACCAGCACATAGCGGTCGGCGAACTGGGCTCCGGCGAGAACATCGCAGTGATTCGGGACAAACTCTGCTATGGGATTCGTCACGACAAAAATCCTCCGGAAAAACCCATAATAGGCACCAACTTGGCGCGCTGCGGGGCGAAACGACGCCGTTCAGGCTGCGGAAAGGCAGGATTGTCCTTGTTTTTGGCGTTTTCCAACCCTAGCGTGAAACCAGTTCAATGATTGCGCGTTGAATGGTGTTGATTGATATTTTTCATCCACGGAGGACACTTTTATGGCGAACGCACCGAATCCAAACGATCCGTTCAATCCCAACACCACCAACACCACCATCAAACAGAGCGGTGGCGGCGGTAGTGGCTGGCTGATTGCGCTGGTCGTCGTTATTCTGGCGGTTGTCGCGTATTATGTTTTCGGAAGAAGTGGTGAGCACCCGGCACCAGCCGAGCCGCCGGCGGCCAGCACACCGGCCCCCGCGCCCGCACCGGCGGAACCGATGAAGCCGGCCGAACCTGCGCCAGCACCCGCGCCTGCTCCGGCGCCTGCAGAACCGGCGCCTGCCCCGGCACCAGCGCCCGCACCGGCTCCTGCGCCGGCCCCAGCCCCAGCGCCGGCACCGGCCAACTGATCGGCTCGATATCAAATACGAACGGCCCGCCGAAAGGCGGGCCGTTTTGTTTTATGGGCATCCCTACGCTCGTCATCCTCGGGCTTGATCGGGATAGTGCCTTTAGATGTGGATCGGCTTGAAGAACGTCGCCAGCGCCGCCTCCTTCACCGCTTCCGACATCGTCGGATGCGCATGGCAGGTGCGGGCGAGATCCTCCGACGAGCCGCCGAACTCCATCAGCACCGCCGCCTCGTGGATCATCTCGCCGGCGCCGAAGCCGACGATATGCACGCCGAGCACGCGGTCGCTTTGCTTGTCGGCGAGGATCTTCACAAAACCGTCGGTGTGCAGCATGGCGCGCGCCCGGCCATTGGCGCTGAACGGAAATTTTCCGACCTTGTAGTCGATGCCGGCCTTCTTCAACTCTTCCTCGGTCTTGCCGACCGAGGCGATTTCCGGGCTGGTGTAGACGACGCTCGGAATGACGTCATAGTTCACGTGGCCGGCCTGGCCGGCAATGGTTTCCGCTACCGCCACGCCCTCGTCCTCGGCCTTGTGTGCCAGCATCGGCCCGGCGATGACATCGCCGATGGCATAGATGCCCGGGACATTGGTCTCGAGATGGCCATCGGTCTTGACCCGGCCGCGCTCGTCGACCTCGACGCCGGCTTCCCCGAGCCCGAGACTGTCGGCATAGGCGCGGCGCCCGGTGGCGATCAGCACGGCATCGGCCTCGATCGTCTCGGCGGCACCGCCCTTGACCGGCTCGAAGGTGACCGCGGCACCCTTCTTGGCCTTGGCGACGCCGGTGACCTTGGCGCCGAGCTTGAACTCGAAGCCCTGCTTTGAAAGCAAGCGCTGGAACTGCTTGGAGACCTCGCCGTCCATGCCGCCCAGGATGGTGTCGAGGAATTCGACCACGGTAACTTTGGCGCCGAGCCGCGCCCACACCGAGCCGAGCTCGAGGCCGATGACACCGCCGCCGACCACCACCAGATGGCCGGGCACCTTGTCCAGCGACAGCGCGCCGGTCGACGACACGATCACCTTCTCGTCGATGTCGACCTTGACGCCGGGAATGCCGGCGACGTCCGATCCGGTGGCGATGACGATGTTCTTGGTCTCGATCTCCTCGACCTTGCCGTCCTCGCCGGTCACCGAGACCTTGCCGGCCGCGACCACCTTGCCGGTGCCGCGAAAGCTGTCGATCTTGTTCTTCTTGAACAGGAAGGCGACGCCGTTGACGTTCGACGACACCGTCGCATCCTTGTGCGCCATCATCTTCGTCAGGTTCAATTTCGGCGCTGGTATCTCGATACCGAGCGCGTCGAAGGAATGGCCGGCTTCGGCGAACATCTCGGAGGCATGGAGCAGCGCCTTCGACGGAATACAGCCGATGTTGAGGCAGGTGCCGCCGAAGGTCGCGTTCTTCTCGACCACCGCAACCTTGAGCCCGAGCTGCGCCGCCTTGATGGCGCAGACATAGCCGCCCGGTCCCGATCCGATGATAACGACGTCATAAGCCATGATACTGTCCTTCTGTTTGAGCATGATGCCGAAAAGTGTGACGCGGTTTTCGGATAACATCATGCTCGATCTGCTTGAGAGCGCTCAGCGGCCGCCGCTTACATTCAGGATCGCGCCCGTCGTATAGGACGCGGCGTCGGAGAGAAGATAGAGAACCGCGCCGGCGACTTCATGCGCAGTGCCCGCTCTTTTCATCGGCAGTATATCGCGGAACCGCTCTATCCTGTCCGGCTGCCCGCCGGAGGCATGGATCTCGGTATCGATGAGGCCGGGCCGCACCGCATTGACGCGAATGCCTTCCAGTGCGACCTCACGGGCGAGCCCGACGGTGAACGTGTCGATGGCGCCCTTGGAGGCTGCATAGTCGACAAATTCGCCCGGCGAGCCCAATGTCGCTGCCGCTGACGAGATGTTGACGATCGATCCGCCCGCCCCGCCATGACGGGTCGACATGCGCTTCACCGCTTCGCGGGCACACAGGAACGAGCCGACGACATTGATGCGCATCATGCGCTCCAGCCGCGCGACGTCCATCTCGTCGACACGCGCCTTGACGTCGACGATGCCGGCATTGTTGACGAAGGCATCGAGCCGGCCATAGGCGCGGTCGACGGCCTCGAACATGGCCACGATATCGGCCTCGCTGCCGACATCGCCCTTGACGGCTAAGGCCTCGCCGCCGCCGGCCTTGATCTCGGCGACCACTGCGTCAGCGGCAGCCTGGTTCGAGGCATAGTTGACCGCCACGCGGTAGCCGGCCTTCGATCCTAGCCGGCAGACCGCGGCGCCAATGCCGCGGCTGCCGCCGGTGACCAGCAGCACCTTTTTCGCCTCGCTCATTCCTGGCACCCCTTCAAGACAAACACATCCCACGGCACTTTCGAAAACCCGCTGCCGCCATAGGCCGAGGATTGGCGCAACGCCGGCCCGAGGTCCGGCAGGATCAGCGTCTTCGGCGCTTCGACCCCTTCGGCCGGCAGCAGTCCGATGTTGCCCTTGTCATCCGACGTGTAGATGACGCCATGCCAGGGCGTGCAGGCAGCAAGCTCCTCGCCGGTGACGTCGCCTTCGGGGCATTTGTACATCAGCGCGCCGTTCGGCCGCGACACGCCTTCGTTCCACATAACGATACCGTTGAGCACCACATTGTTGTCGAGGATCATGCGGAAGCTGTTGGTGACGGTCGCCGAGGTGCCGGACGGCGTGAAATCGATTTCGCTGCCGCTCTGGGCGTCGCCATAGACGGCGAGCTCGATCGGACAGGCTGCATGGGCGCCGGCGGTGGCCAGCACCATGCCGGCCGCGATCGATGCGATCGAAAGCACCTTGGAAAGGCTAAGGGAACGGGTCGTCATTCTGCCGCGCAGATCCCTTCCTCCGGCACGCATTCCAACAGCCGGATCAGCACCAGACCTCAGAGATCAAGCACCAGCCGTTCCGGATCCTCCAGGCTTTCCTTGACGCGCACGAGGAAGGTTACTGCTTCCTTGCCGTCGACGATGCGGTGATCGTAGCTGAGCGCCAGATACATCATCGGCCGGATCACGATCTGGCCGCCGACCACGACAGGCCGCTCCTGGATCTTGTGCATGCCAAGAATGCCCGACTGCGGCGCGTTGAGGATCGGCGTCGACATCAGCGACCCGTAAACGCCACCATTGGAAATCGTGAACGTGCCGCCCTGCATATCGGCGACCGACAGCTTGCCGTCGCGCGCGGCGATGCCCAGCCGGCCGATGTCCTTCTCGATCTCGGCGATCGACATCTGGTCGGCATTGCGCACGACCGGGACGACGAGGCCCTTTTCGGTGCCGACGGCGACGCCGATATGGGCATAGTTCTTGAAGATGATGTCGGTGCCGTCGATCTCGGCATTGACCGAAGGGATTTCCTTCAGCGCGTGGGTGACGGCCTTGGTGAAGAAGCCCATGAAGCCGAGCTTCACGCCGTGCTTCTTCTCGAACACGTCTTTGTATTTGGTGCGCAGCGCCATCACCGCAGACATGTCGACCTCGTTGAAGGTGGTCAGCATGGCGGCGGTCGACTGCGCTTCCTTGAGGCGGCGCGCGATGGTCTGGCGCAGCTTGGTCATGCGCACGCGCTCCTCGCGCGAGGCGTCGTCGCCGGAGGATGGCGCGCGCACGGCAACCGGTGCAGGTGCCGCCTTGGGCGTCTCTGCCGGCTGTGACGGCGCGCCTTTGGAGATGGCGTCGAGCACGTCGCCTTTCAGCACCTGGCCACGCTTTCCCGAACCGGAGATCTGGTCGACCGAGAGATTGCTTTCGGCGATCAGCTTGGCCGCGGCCGGTGCCGGCGGCATGGTGCGCGGTTCGACCGGGCCGGCGTCGCCGGCAATCTTGGCGGTCTCGGCCGCGGCCTGCTTGCCGGTCGATGCGGCATCCGGCGACGAGGCCTGCGACACCGCCTGCGGCTTGGTAGCCGGAGCGGCGGCCGCGCCACCTGCCGAAATCGAACCGAGCAGCGCGCCGACACCGACCGTCTCACCTTCCTTGACGGTGATCTCACCCAGCGTGCCGGCGGCGGCGGCAGGCACCTCCACCGTCACCTTGTCGGTCTCGAGCTCGACCAGCGGTTCATCGGCGGCGATTGTATCGCCAACCTTCTTGAACCATTTGCCGACGGTCGCTTCAGTGACGGATTCGCCGAGAGTGGGAACGCGGATTTCGGTAGCCATTGTGCCTGTCCGTTTTCTTTCGGTTCTGTTGTTCGCCCAGATATTCTCTATTCACCAAGCGCGTCTTCGAGCAAGGCGGCGAGCTGGGCGAGATGCTTCGACATCAGTCCGGTCGCCGGCGAGGCGGCGGCCGGACGGCCGGTGTAGCGCACCCGCTGATGCTTGGCGTCGATATGCGCCAGCACCCATTCCAGATACGGGTCGATGAACGACCAGGCGCCCATGTTCTTGGGCTCCTCCTGGCACCACACCATCTCGGCATTTCGGAACCGCGACAGTTCGGTGATCAGCGCCTTGGCCGGGAACGGATAAAGCTGCTCGACGCGCAGCAGATAGATGTCGTTGATGCCGCGCTTCTCGCGCTCCTCATAGAGGTCGTAATAGACCTTGCCCGAACACAGCACGACGCGGCGGATCTTTGAATCCTTGACCAGCTTGATCGCCTGGCCGGAAAGCAGCTGCGCATCGTCCCACAAAAGCCGGTGGAACGAGCTTTCGCCCGAAATTTCCGGCAGCGTCGACACTGCCCGCTTATGGCGCAGCAGCGACTTCGGCGTCATCAGGATCAGCGGCTTGCGGAAGTCGCGCTTCAGCTGCCGGCGCAATATGTGGAAGTAGTTGGCCGGCGTCGTGCAGTTGGCCACTTGCATGTTGTCTTCGGCGCAAAGCTGCAGGAAGCGTTCGAGCCGGGCCGAAGAGTGTTCCGGACCCTGGCCTTCATAGCCATGCGGCAACAGGCAGACGAGGCCCGACATTCTGAGCCACTTGCGCTCTCCGCTGGAGATGAACTGGTCGAACACCACCTGGGCACCGTTGGCGAAGTCGCCGAACTGCGCTTCCCACAAGGTCAGCGCCTTCGGCTCGGCCAGGCTGTAGCCATATTCGAAGCCCAGCACCGCCTCTTCCGACAGCATCGAGTTGATGACTTCGTAGCCGGCTTGAGCCGCCGACAGATTGTTGAGCGGGATGTAGCGGGTCTCGTCGCGCTGGTCGTAGAGCACGGAATGGCGCTGCGAGAAGGTGCCGCGTTCGGAATCCTGCCCCGACAGGCGGATTGGATTGCCGTCGAGCAGGATGGCGCCGAAGGCCAGCGCCTCGGCCGTCGACCAGTCGATGCCTTCGCCCGACTCGATCGCCTGACGTCGGTTTTCGAGGAAGCGGATGATCGTCTTGTGCGCCTCGAAATCCTTCGGCACCTCGGTCAGCTTCTTGCCGATTTCCTTCAGCGTCTTCACCGGCACGGCGGTCTTGCCGCGCCGCTGTTCGTCCTGGTTGTCGGCGGTGCGCAGGCCCGACCAGGCGCCGTCCAGCCAATCGGCCTTGTTGGGCTTGTAGTGCTGGCCGACTTCCCATTCCGATTCCAGATGCGCCCGCCAGTCGGCCTTGAGCTGGTCGAGCTCGGCCTGGCTAATATGGCCCTCGGCGATCAGCCGGTCGCCATAGATCTGGACCGTCGTCTTGTGGGTGCGGATGTTACGATACATGATCGGCTGGGTGAAGGCCGGCTCGTCGCCCTCATTGTGGCCGAAGCGGCGATAGCAGAACATATCGACCACAACAGGCTTGAAGAACTTCATGCGGAATTCGATCGCCACCTTGGTGGCGTGCACCACGGCTTCCGGGTCGTCGCCATTGACGTGGAAGATCGGCGCCTCGATCATCTTGGCCACGTCTGATGGATAGGGCGACGAGCGCGAGAAGCGCGGGTTGGTGGTGAAACCGATCTGGTTGTTGATGATGAAGTGCAGCGTGCCGGCGACGCGGTGGCCGCGCAGGCCGGACAGGCCGAGGATCTCGGCGATCACGCCCTGACCGGCGAAGGCGGCATCGCCATGCAGCAAGAGCGGCAGCACCTTGGCGCGCTCTTCCAGCGGCACGATCTCCTCGCGGCTGCGGCCGAACAGGTAATCCTGCTTGGCGCGCGCCTTGCCCATCACCACCGGATCGACGATTTCCAGATGCGAGGGATTGGCAGTCAGGGACAGATGCACCTTGTTGCCGTCGAACTCGCGGTCCGACGAGGCGCCGAGATGGTACTTGACGTCGCCCGAGCCCTCGACCTCGTCGGGTGCGGCCGAGCCGCCCTTGAACTCGTGGAAGATGGCGCGGTGCGGCTTGGCCATCACCTGGGAGAGCACGTTCAGCCGGCCGCGATGCGCCATGCCGAGCACGATCTCCTTCATGCCGAGCTGGCCGCCGCGCTTGACGATCTGCTCCAGCGCCGGGATCAGCGCTTCACTGCCATCGAGGCCGAAGCGCTTGGTGCCCTTATACTTGACGTCGATGAACTGCTCGAAGCCTTCGGCCTCGACCAGCTTCTGCAGGATCGCCTTCTTGCCGGTGGCGGTGAAGGTGATCTCCTTGTCGGCGCCCTCGATGCGGGCCTGGATCCAGGCCTTTTCCTCGGGGTCCGAAATATGCATGAACTCGACGCCGAGCGTCGAGCAATAGGTTCGGGTCAGGATTTCCAGCATCTGCCGGATGGTGCCGAATTCAAGCCCGAGCACATTGTCGAGGAAGATCGGCCGGTCATAGTCGGCTTCGGTGAAGCCATAGTTCTCCGGCGACAGCTCGTTGTAATCCTCGAGCGGCTTGGCGATGCCGAGCGGATCGAGATTGGCGTGCAGATGGCCGCGCATGCGGTAGGCGCGGATCATCATGATGGCGCGCACCGAATCGCGCGTCGCCTGGTGCACGTCGGCATCGGACAGGACGACGCCGTTGGTGACCGCCTTGTCCTTGACCTTCTTTTCGATCGTCTTCTCGACGATGCCCCAATTGCCGTCGAGCGCCGACACCAGTTCGCCATTCGCCTGCAGCGGCCAGGAGGGCTTGGCCCATGAGGCGCCCTTGGCGTTCCTGCGCACATCGCCGGAATCGTCCTTCAGCCCGGCGAAGAACTCCTGCCATTCGGGATTGACCGAAGCTGGATCGTCCTCATAGGCGGCGTAGAGCGCGTCGATGTAATCGGCGTTGCCGCCATAGAGGAATGAGGTGAGCGAAAATTGGTCGTTGGCCTGATCTTGTCTTGCCATTTTTGTCCGCGGAGCCTGGCTCCGTCTCCTGTTTTTGGAGGGGAGTAGGGCAGTAGGGGAGTAAGGCAGTAGGGAAAGCAGGCGGTTGCCGCCGCTCGTCCCGTTCTTCCTATTCCCCTACTGCCATACTGCCCTACTCCCTTACTGCCTTAACCCTTGATCGCCTCGACCAGCGTCGTGCCTAGCCGCGCCGGCGAGGGCGATACTTTTATCCCAGCCGATTCCATCGCCGCGATCTTGTCTTCCGCGCCGCCCTTGCCGCCGGAGATGACCGCGCCCGCATGGCCCATGGTGCGGCCGGCCGGCGCCGTGCGCCCGGCGATGAAACCGGCCATCGGCTTGCTTCGGCCACGCTTGGCTTCGTCCTTGAGGAACTGCGCGGCGTCTTCCTCGGCGGAACCGCCGATCTCGCCGATCATGATGATCGACTTGGTCTCGTCATCGGCGAGGAACATTTCGAGCACGTCGATGAATTCGGTGCCCTTGACGGGGTCGCCGCCAATGCCAACGGCGGTGGTCTGGCCGAGGCCGACATTGGTGGTCTGGAACACTGCCTCATAGGTAAGCGTTCCCGACCGCGAAACAACGCCGACCGAGCCCTTGCGGAAGATGTTTCCGGGCATGATGCCGATCTTGCATTCGTTGGGCGTCAGCACGCCCGGGCAGTTCGGCCCGATCAGCCGCGACGTCGAGCGGTCGAGCCGCGCCTTGACCTTGATCATGTCCATCACCGGGATACCTTCGGTGATGCAGATGATCAGCGGGATCTCGGCCTCAATCGCTTCCAGGATGGCCTCGGCGGCACCCGCCGGCGGCACATAGACGACGGAGGCGTTGGCGCCGGTCTTTTCCTTGCCCTCGGCGACGGTGGCGAAGATCGGCAGGCTCTCGCCCTTCGCGCCGGTCCACGTCTCGCCACCCTTCTTCGGGTGGATGCCGCCGACCATTTTCGTGCCGTGATAAGCCAGCGCCTGTTCGGTGTGGAACGTGCCGGTCTTGCCGGTCAGGCCCTGCACCAGCACCTTGGTGTTCTTGTCGACGAGAATGGACATTTTTTGCGACCTGATCAGTGATTGCGGAAGGGGTTCATGGCGACCACGGAGCCATAAGACTGCCCGTGGTTGAGGTCTTCGGTGTAGAGTATCTTGACGCCAAGGCGCTCGGCGGCGGCGATGATGGCGCCATCCCAATATGAAATCTGGTAGCGTTGCGCGTTCGCGATGCCCCGCATTACAACGGCGCTATCCAGATCCTGGCAGGGCTTCATGGAGATCGCGGCGACCCATTCGGCCGCCTTCGCCGGCGCCAGTGTGACCTCAGCTCGCTTGGTCACGTTGACATAGAACTCCTGCAGCACCTGTGCGGAGGTCGAATAGTCTTCCTTGGCGATCAACTCCACGGCGCGCTCATACTTCGCGCGCTCGGCCTTGTGTCCGATGGCGGCATAGACGAGGATGTTCGTGTCGAGGAAGCAGTCAGCGATCATAGAGAGCTTCCCGGTTCCATTTCTTGCCACCCATGTCGCCTGCCGCCTCGCGGGCGAGCCGCAGAAGGGCCTGCCGTGCCTCGTCCTTGGCGTACCGCTTGGCGGCCACTGCCGAGAAAAACTCCCGCACCATGGCGTTGACGGTCGTTCGCTGTTCGGCGGCTGTCAGCTTGACCTGCTCCAAGACCTCGTCTTCGACTGCCAGAGTGATGTTCTTCATTTCTCTTTTCTCCTGCGCCTGCTTCACACAGTATATGTGTAACTGTGTGGCAGTCGCAAGTTCGTTACAGCCGCTTCAGGTCGGCGACGGTGAGGTCGCTTTTGGCATTGCCGGTGTTGAGCGTCGTTGCCGGCTCGAACATCAGCACCACGGGTTCCGCGGTCAGCGAACGCGGCCGGTGCTCGACACCGCGCGGCACGACGATGAAATCGCCCTCGCCGAGCTCGACCGGACCGTCGCGGAAATCGATGGCGATACGCCCGCGCAGCACGAGGAAGGCTTCGTCCTCATTGTCATGCGCATGCCAGTCGAACATCTCGCCGAACTTGGCGACCTTCGCCTGGCTGTCGTTGACGTCGCCGGCGATATGCGGATCGAAAACCTTGCTGATGGTCCGATCGGCCGCCTCGACGAGGTTTATCTTGCGCGGAGGCATCCGCTCAGCCCTTCACCGCCGCCACGATCTTCTTGGCTGCGTCGTCGAGATCATCGGCCGACACCACGTTGAGGCCGCTGTCGTTGATGATCTTCTTGCCGAGCTCGGCATTGGTGCCTTCCAGGCGCACCACCAGCGGCACTTCCAGCCCGACTTCCTTGACCGCGGCAATGACGCCCTCGGCAATGATGTCGCACTTCATGATGCCTCCGAAGATGTTGATCAGGATACCCTTGACCGCCGGATCCCTGGTGATGATCTTGAACGCCGCCGTCACCTTCTCCTTGGACGCGCCACCGCCGACATCGAGGAAGTTGGCCGGCTCGGCGCCATAGAGCTTGATGATGTCCATCGTCGCCATGGCGAGGCCGGCGCCGTTGACCATGCAGCCGATATTGCCGTCGAGCGCGACATAGGCGAGGTCGTATTTCGACGCCTCGATTTCCTTTTCGTCCTCTTCGGTTGTGTCGCGCAGTTCGAGCACGTCGGGGTGGCGGAACAGCGCGTTGTTGTCGAACGACACTTTCGCGTCGAGCACGCGCAGCCGGCCGTTCTTCATGACGATCAGCGGGTTGACCTCGAGCAGGCTCATGTCCTTCTCGACGAAGGCCTTGTAGAGGATCGGGAACAGCGTATCGCCGTCCTTGGCCGCATCGCCGTCGAGCTTGAGCGCGCCGTTGAGCGCCTTCAGGTCGGCTGCCGTGACGCCTTTTTCCGGATCGATGGCGACGGTGATGATCTTTTCGGGCGTGTCATGGGCGACCGCTTCGATGTCCATGCCGCCCTCGGTCGAGACGACGAAGGCGATGCGGCCGACCGAACGGTCGACCAGGATCGACAGATAGAGCTCGCGCTCGATGTCGGCGCCGTCTTCGATGTAGAGGCGGTTGACCTGCTTGCCGGCCGGACCGGTCTGCTTGGTCACCAGCGTGTTGCCCAGCATCTCGTTGGCGTTGGCGATGACGTCGGCCACCGATTTCGCCAGCCGCACGCCGCCCTTGGCGTCCGGGCCGAGCTCGCTGAATTTGCCCTTGCCGCGTCCGCCGGCATGGATCTGGCTCTTCACCACATAGAGCGGGCCCGGCAGCGCCTTGGCGGCGGCTTCCGCTTCGCTCGCCTTGAACACCGGCACGCCTTCGGCCACCGGCGCGCCAAAGCTCTTCAGCAGCGCCTTGCCCTGATACTCATGGATGTTCATCTGGATGGTCTCCGGATCGACTGGGGGTTCACTTGCTGGAGATTCATTTGGAGGCGAGTTGCGGCGCGATCTTGACGCAGGCCTCGGTCAGGCCCTGCACCGTCGCCACAGAGGAGTCGAACATCTTCTGCTCGCTCTTGTTGAGTTCGATCTCGATGATGCGCTCGACGCCGCCGGCGCCGATCACCACGGGAACGCCGACATAGGTGTTCTTGACGCCATACTGGCCGGAGAGATACGCCGCGCAGGGCAGCACGCGCTTCTTGTCCTTGAGATAGGCTTCGGCCATCGAGATCGCCGAAGCGGCCGGCGCGTAATAGGCCGAACCGGTCTTGAGCAGGCCGACGATCTCGGCGCCGCCGTCGCGGGTGCGCTGCACGATCTGGTCGAGCTTCTCCTTCGAGGTCCAGCCCATCTTGATGAGGTCGGGCAGCGGAATGCCCGATACCGTCGAATAGCGGATCATCGGCACCATGGAATCGCCGTGGCCGCCGAGCACGAAGGCGGTGACGTCCTCGACCGAGACCTTGAATTCCTCTGCCAGGAAATAGCGGAAGCGCGCGCTGTCAAGCACGCCGGCCATGCCGACGACATGGCTGTTGGGCAGGCCTGAGAACTTCTGCAGCGCCCAGACCATGGCGTCGAGCGGGTTTGTGATGCAGATGACGAAGGCCTTCGGCGCGTACTTCTTCAGCCCGGCGCCGACCTGTTCCATGACCTTGAGGTTGATGCCCAAAAGGTCGTCGCGGCTCATGCCGGGCTTGCGCGGCACGCCGGCGGTGACGATGCAGACGTCGGCCCCTTCGATGCCGGCATAGTCGTTGATGCCGGTGAGCCTGGAGTCGAAGCCATCGACAGGCGACGACTGCGCGATATCGAGCCCCTTGCCCTGCGGGATACCTTCGGCAATATCGAACAGCACCACGTCGCCGAGGTCCTTGAGGCCGATCATGTGAGCGAGCGTGCCGCCGATCATGCCAGAGCCGATAAGCGCTATCTTGTTGCGTGCCATGTGAGGATGTTTTCCCTTTGTCGGTGACGACGTCTCAAATCTCTGGTGATTTGATGGCGGCGTCGAAGAAGAGGCCGGAATGCTGCGGGGAACCGCGAATTTTCGCCGCACCCAATAGCCCCGGCACGGAAAAAATTCAAACGATTATTTTGGTGTCAGTATTTTCAATCGGTTAGATCATTTGGGATTTACGTAAACGTCAAAGTTTGTAAGCCGACTTGGGAAGAAATAGCCGACGAAGATGGAAATCGTAAGGCTGGATGCAGGCGATGACGCCCTTGTGATGGCGGTCGCCAAATCTCCCCCTTGAGGGCAGGCTATCGCATATGGATTTCCTGAGATGTCTGCCCGGCACGGACCCCCACTCCTAACCCCTCCCCACAAGGGGGAGGGAGACTTCCGTTGGCGCTGACCCAGGAGCATCGCCTGTCTTTTCGGCGCCAAGAAGAATTAAAGGCACGCGGCAGCGTTCCCTCCCCCTTGTGGGGAGGGGTTAGGGTGGGGGTTCTTCTTCGCAAGAATCCATGTGCGATAGCCCTGCCCGCAAGTGGGGAGATGTCACCGAAGGCGACAGAGGGGGTCGCCGCGCGTGACGCGCTGGCGCCATCTGTGCCGCGCCCGGTCGAACCAACCCCCCTGGCCTGCCGGCCATCGCCCCCTCGAGGGGGAGATCCATTGCCACGCGATTTCGCCAATCTTCAACGAAGCAGGAATGAGCGGGGCGCTAAGCTGCCAATCGCTTTTCTTTAGGCCTGCGCCTGCGACGCTTCCGACACCGCCGGCTTTCCTTTCTGCCGCTCCGCCCAATCCTCCAGCCAGTCGCGGCTTTGCATCTCGATCAGCCGCGATGCCGTGCGCTCGAACTCGAAGGCTTCGACGCCGCGCTTGGCTGCATAAAGTGCTTGCGGCGGCGCTTCGGCGCTCGCCACCAGCCGCATACGATGGTCGTAGAGCGTGTCGATCAGCAGGATGAAGCGCTTGGCCTCGTTGCGCTTGCCTTCGCCGAGCACCGGGACGTGGTCGATGAAAATGGTTGAGAAGCGCCCGGCGATCGCCAGGAAATCACGCGCGCCAAGCGGCTTCTCGCAGAGATCGGCGAAGGAGAACCGCGCCGCATCGCCCGCCGCACGCGGCACGATCACCTGCCGCCCTTTGAGGGCCAGCGACGTCTCGGCGGTCGGCGCGCCCCGCGTCATGGCTTGCCAGGCCTCGTCGAGTAGCTGGTCCGCCGCCGCGTCGGCCGGCGTCACATAGACCGGTGTCCGGGCGAGCTTTTCCAGCCGGTAGTCCTTGTCGGCATCGAGCGCCAGCACCTGTGTGTGCCGCTCCAATATGCCGATGAAGGGCAGGAAAAGCTGGCGGTTCAGCCCGTCGCTGTAGAGGTTTTCCGGCGCCACATTCGAGGTGGCGACCAGCACCACGCCGCTGGCAAACAGCGCCGAAAACAACCTGGACAGGATCATCGCGTCGGCAATGTCGGTGACCGAGAACTCGTCGAAGCACAGCACCCAGGCTTGCTCGGCAAGGGCCTTGGCCACCGGCGGGATCGGATCGTCTTCCCTGACGTCGCCATTCTTGCGCGCCTGCCGGTGCTTCTGGATACGGTCCTGCACGTCGGCCATGAAGTCGTTGAAGTGGACGCGGCGCTTGCGCCGCACCGGCAGCAAGTCGAAGAACATGTCCATCAGCATGGTCTTGCCGCGGCCGACGCCGCCATGGATGTAGAGGCCTTTGACGGCCTCATGCGTCTGGCGCTTGCGGGCGAACAGCCAGCCCAGCGCGCTCGACTTATGCGCCAGCCGCTTGGCCGAAATCTCATCGGTCAGCCGGTCGAGCGCCGCAATAATGCGTTCCTGCGCCGGATCGCGGTCGATCGTACCGGTTTCCACCAGATGGTCGTAGCGCTGCCTGACGGTCGCATGGGTCTGAAGGCCGTCACGCAGATGCATCGGTCACGTCGTTCTGGAGCAATTCCGGGAACCGGAATTGCGTAAAACAAAAACTATCTCGTAAGCGAAATCGGCTGGCCGTTGGAAGTCTGGCCATCGAATTTCGAGCCGCCCGAGGAATAGAGCCGCGCCAGCGCACCGCCGCTCTCGTCATAGAGCGTCAGCTGCTTGCCGGCGACGTTCCACGACTTGATGCCGTCCATCGGCGCCGGGCAATGCAGCGGACCGGCGCGGAAGCCGGCGCCGAATTTGGTCTGCGGTGTCGCCACCTTGCAGCTCTGGCCCGCAACGCTGGCGTTCCAGACACCGGCGACGCTGGCGGCGGTCACGTCCGAAGCGCCGGCCGGCGCCGAACCATCCGAAGGCAGCGCGGCGACCTGCGTGTTCGCCGGAGCGGTCGGGAATTGCGAAGGGTCGGTGGTGCCGGGCGATGCCGGCGGCGGCAGTTGGTTCGCCGTCACCTTGCCGGCGGGCGCGGCCTCCAGCGGTGCCGGCTGCTGGTCATCCATCGAGGAAAAACGTGAGGTCGAACAGCCGCTCGCAACGAGCGCCGCCAGCGATACGGCCACCAGACCGGTTTTCGAAAAAGTCATTCCAACCTCCGTCGGATCCGGCTGGGGGGAAGCCGTCCGCACAATCTCACCCCCACCAAGATGGAGAAGGTGGCGAAATTTCAACCCGATATGGTTAAAATACAGTTTGCAGCAAGAATTGTCGCGAATTTATCGCAATCGACGGCTGACCGCTTGTCGCGCGTCGCTTGGGAATTCCGGTCAACACTTCGTCGGTGGACGCTTGCGCGAACCGCCTTAGCGCCTATGTCTGAAAAACGAAACCCTGCTGGAGCCGCAAATTGGCCGCGAGAAAAACTGCCGCCAATCTCTATTACAGCGGCCCGCCCAGCGACCATTTCGACGGCGCATTGTTCTTCAATCCCGACGGCCAGCCACCCGGCCGTTTCGCCGACCTGCTGAAATGGCAGTTGAATGGCCAGCGCTCGAAATGGCCGGCGAGCGATGCAAGCCCCCTTCCGCAGGCAAAACCGGCGACAAGGGTCGAGGGCGCCGCGCTGGAAGTGACGATGGTTGGTCATTCCACCTTGCTGGTCCAGACGGCCGGTCTGAACATCCTCACCGATCCGGTGTGGTCGCTGCGCGCGTCGCCGCTTTCCTTCGCCGGACCAAAACGCATCAATGCGCCAGGCATCGCCTTTGCCGACCTGCCGCCGATCGACCTCGTTCTGGTCAGCCACAACCACTATGACCATCTCGACCTCGCCACGTTGAAGCGGCTGAAGGCCGGCCACGACCCGCTGGTGCTCACTCCGCTCGGCAACGACGCCATCATCGAAGCCGCCGTGCCCGGCATGCGACTGTCGGCGCATGACTGGGGCGACAGGGTCGAGATCGGCAATGGCGCCGCCGTCCATGTCGAGCCGGTGCATCACTGGTCGGCGCGTGGCGCCCGCGACCGGCGCATGGCGCTGTGGGCCGGCTTCGTCGTCGAAACGCCTGACAGCAAGCTCTATTTCGCCGGCGACACCGGCTTCCACGATGGCATCAACTACCGGCTGATGGCTGAGAAACATGGCGGTTTCCGCTTCGCCATCCTGCCGATCGGCGCCTATGAGCCGCGCTGGTTCATGGCGCCGCAGCACCAGAACCCCTGGGAGGCGGTGCAAGGCATGGCGCTGTGCAATGCCGCCCATGCCGCCGGCTGCCACTGGGGCACTTTCCAGCTCACCGACGAGCCGATCGACGAGCCGGCGCGCAAATTGACCGAGGCGCTTGACGATCAAGGCATCCCCCGCGAGCGCTTTCGCGCCTTGCGGCCGGGTGAGGTCTGGGATGTGCCGGAGCACATAGCGCCCTGATCGGTTTCGACGGAACCCCAGCGCGGCAACCGCGTTTTCATGTGGTTGAAAAATCTGCCGGTTTGCGAGGCATTGCCATGCTCAAATGGATCGTCGTTCTCCTGATCGTCGCCGCGGCGGCGAGTCTGCTCGGCATGCCGGCGCTGGCAGGTGCCGCCGCCACCGGTGCGCGCATCCTTATCGGCATCGTTCTGATCATTTTCCTGCTGATGGTGCTGGGCATTTTCGCCGTCACGTAAGTCCGGCGCTTTCGCCGTGACCAAGCGGCTGCGCACTGGTAATTCCTGCCCGTTTCCGCCATATAGCGCCAAACGGATACGGAATTTTTCGGAGCAATGGCCAGCACCGCCCCTTTCGCCAAGATGAACGGCATCGGCAACGAGATCATCGTTGCCGATATGCGTGGCCGTGCCGATCGGGTGACGGCGGCGGCGGCGATTGCGCTGAATGCCGATGCCGCGACCAGCTTCGACCAGATCATGGCGATCCATGACGCCAGGACGCCGGGCACCGCCTTTTTCATCGACATCTTGAATTCCGATGGAACCAGCGCCCAGGCCTGCGGCAATGGCATGCGCTGCGTCGTCCAGGCGCTCGCCGCCGAGACCGGCCAGAAGATCTTCACCTTCGAAACCGTGGCAGGCATCCTCAATGCGCGCGAGCACGCCGACGGTTCGATCTCGGTCGATATGGGCACGCCGCGCTTCGGCTGGCAGGATATCCCGCTGGCCGAGGAGTTCCGCGACACCCGGATGATCGAGCTGCAGATCGGCCCGATCGACGCGCCGGTGCTGCATTCACCCTCGGTCGTCTCGATGGGCAATCCGCACGCCATCTTCTGGGTCGACAATGACGTCTGGTCCTATGAGCTCGACCGCTTCGGCCCGCTGCTCGAGAACCACCCGATGTTCCCCGAGCGCGCCAACATCACCATCGCTCAGGTTACTTCGCCCGAAACGATGATCATCCGCACCTGGGAGCGCGGCGCCGGACTGACCAAGGCCTGCGGCTCGGCCGCCTGCGCCGCCGTCGTGGCCGCTGCCCGCACCAACCGGACCGGCCGCAGCGTCAGTCTGTTGACCCCCGGCGGCGGCATGCTGCATGTCGAATGGCGCGACGATGACCACGTGGTCCTGACGGGCGCCGCCGAATGGGAATTTTCCGGCAGCTTCGACCCGTCGAACGGGACATGGGCCCGCGACACCGAAAGCGCGGCCTGATGTCCGCTCTGCCCAAGAGCCCGATGTCCCAGGGCATCGATGTCGTCACCTTCGGCTGTCGGCTCAACACCTATGAATCGCAGGTGATGCGGCGCGAGGCTGAAAGTGCCGGTCTGGGCGCGCTGGAAGGTGGCGCCATGATCTTCAACACCTGCGCCGTGACAGGCGAAGCAGTGCGCCAGGCCAAGCAGGCGATCCGCAAGGCGCGCCGCGACAACCCGCAGGCGCGCATCATCGTCACCGGCTGCGCCGCGCAGACCGAGCCTGAAAAATTCGCCGCCATGGACGAGGTCGATCTCGTGCTCGGCAATGAAGAGAAGCTGAAGGCCAACTCCTATCGCGCACTGCCGGATTTCGGCGTCAACGACACCGAAAAGGCACGCGTCAACGATATCTTTTCGGTGCGTGAGACCGCAGGCCACATGGTCGACGCCATCGAGGGCCGGGCACGCGCCTTCGTCCAGGTGCAGAATGGCTGCGACCACCGCTGCACCTTCTGCATCATTCCCTACGGCCGCGGCAATTCGCGCTCGGTGCCGATGGGCGCCGTGGTCGAGCAGGTCAAGCGGCTCGCCGGCAACGGCTATGCCGAGATCGTTCTGACCGGCGTCGACATGACATCATTCGGCGCCGATCTGCCGGGCGCGCCGAAGCTCGGCAGGCTGGTGAAAACAATCCTGAAACAGGTGCCGGACGTGAAGCGCCTGCGGCTGTCCTCCATCGATTCGATCGAGGCCGACGACGATCTGCTCGACGCCATCGCCACCGAGCCGCGGCTGATGCCGCATCTGCATCTGTCGCTGCAGTCGGGCGACGACATGATCCTGAAGCGGATGAAGCGCCGGCATCTGCGCGACCAGTCGATCCGCTTCTGCGAGGATGTGCGCAAGCTGCGCCCCGGTATCGTCTTCGGCGCCGACATCATCGCCGGCTTCCCGACCGAGACCGACGAAATGTTCGAGAACTCGGAAAAAATCGTCGAGGAGTGTGGCCTGACCCATCTCCACGTCTTCCCGTTCAGCCCACGCGAAGGCACGCCTGCCGCGCGCATGCCCCAGCTCCGCCGCGAATTGGTCAAGCAGCGCGCCGCCCGGCTGCGCGCCGCCGGTGAAGTTGCGTATATCAGGCATCTGTCGTCGCTCACCGGTACGCGTCAGTCGATCCTGATCGAGCGCGACGGCCTTGGCCGCACCGAGGGTTTTACGCTTGCCGCACTCGGCACGGGCGCACCGGGTGAGATCGTCGAGGCCGATATATCAGGCCACGATGGTAGCAGGCTGATCGCGGCGCCCCTCGCCGCCCGCGCGGCCTGAGAAACGCAAAGCATGGCTGGTTTTTTCAAGAAGATATTTTCGTTCGGCAAGAAAGAGGTGGTCGAGGAGCGGGTCGACGAGACCGCCCCGCTGCCGCCGATCAAATGGGAAGCGCTCGAGGCGCTGAAGCCGGCGGCCGAGCAGGTCGTTCCGGAGTTCTTGAAGCGTGACGAGCTGGAGCGCGAGGCGGAAACTGCGCCGACGCCGACGACGGTCGAGCCGGAAGTGATCCCCGCGCCGGAATCGGCGCCTGTCGAGAAGCCGGTGCCCGAGCCGGCACCGGCCATTCCGCCAGCACCGGAGCCGACTATTCCCTCCGAGCCGGAACCCCTGCCGGAGCCCGAGCCGGAAGAAGAACCCGCGCCCGAGACGCCTGCCGAGCCGCCGGCGCCCGAGGAGATACCAACACCTCCCGCCGTTCCGGAGCCTGCTCCCGAACCGCAGCCGCAGGAGGTCCCGCCACCCGCGCCGGCCGAGCCGGAGATCGTCCCGTCACGCCCGGAACAGCAGCCGGAACCGGAACCGGTCGAAGTGCCGACGCCTGCCGAGGTTCCGGCCGAGACACCAGCCCCGATCGAGGTGCCGACACCGGGGCCGGCCCCTGCTCAGCCATTATCAGAGGTCAGCGCCGCCCCTCATCCGCCTGCTGGCACCTTCTCTCCGTCTGAAGACGGGGAGAAGGAAGAAGTTTCAGCACCGACGCCCGAAGCCCCGCCTGCCGAAATCGCACCTCCCATTCGCCAGCCGGCGCCGATCGAATCGCAGCCGGTCATTGCGGAAATTGCGCCCGAGCCGCAGTCTCTTCCACAACCCGCGCCGGAGCCAAAAGCCGCACCCGGCAAGGTGACCGTCACCAAGAAGGTCGAGCAGAAGGCCGAGCCACAGAAGGCGCCGGAGCCGGCACCGAGGCGCTCATGGTTCCAGCGCATGAAGGACGGGCTTGCCCGCTCCTCCAAGGAGCTCACCGGCAACATTGCCGGCGTCTTCACCAAGCGCAAGCTGGACGAAGAGACTTTGCAGGACCTTGAGGATGTGCTGATCCGTGCCGATCTCGGCATGGAGACGGCCTTGCGCGTTACCGACGCGCTGGCCGCCAGCCGCTACGGCAAGGACGTCTCCGACACCGAGGTCCGCGCCATCATGGCGGCCGAGGTGGAAAAAGTGCTGGCCCATGTCGCCATGCCGCTGGAGCTCGACCTTTCACACAAGCCGCATGTCATCCTGGTGGTCGGTGTCAACGGCACCGGCAAGACCACAACTATCGGCAAGCTGGCCGCCAAGCTCACCGATGGTGGCCTGTCGGTGATGCTCGCCGCCGGCGACACCTTTCGCGCCGCCGCGATCGAGCAACTGAAGATCTGGGGCGAGCGGACGAAATCGCCTGTGATCGCCTCAAAGATCGGCGCCGATGCCGCGGGACTGGCCTATGACGCCTTCGAGAAGGCCAAGGAGGCCGGTTCCGACGTGCTGATCATCGACACCGCCGGCCGCCTGCAGAACAAGACTGAACTGATGGCGGAGCTCGAAAAGATCGTCCGCGTGCTTGGCAAACTCGACCCGGAAGCACCGCACACCGTGCTGCAGACGGTCGACGCCACCACCGGCCAGAACGCGCTCAACCAAGTCGAGATCTTCCGCAATATCGCCGGCGTCAACGGCCTGGTGATGACCAAGCTGGACGGCACGGCGCGCGGCGGTATTCTGGTGGCGATCGCGGCAAAGCACAAATTGCCGGTCTATTTCATCGGCGTCGGCGAACAGGTCGACGACCTCGAACCTTTCTCGGCAAGCGAATTCGCCAGGGCGATCGCTGGAGTAGCTTAACAAGCATGTCCCAAAAAGTTGCAGACTTTTTGGATCAGATCATGCGCAAGAAAGAGATTCCATGAACCCACCCATTCTCGAACGCGATCCGTCGGACCCGCAGAAGCAGAAGAAGGAAGGCGTCAATCCGCTGCTCAAGCTAGTGCTGGAGCTGGGTCCGTTGATGGTGTTCTTCTTCGCCAATGCGCGCGGCGGATGGCTGGTGCAGAAATTCCCTGTTCTGGCCGAGTTCGGCGGGCCGATTTTCGTCGCCACCGGGCTGTTCATGGCCGCCACGGCAATCGCCCTGATCGCCTCGTGGCTGCTCACCCGCACCTTGCCGATCATGCCGATGGTGTCGGGCGTCGTCGTCTTCATCTTCGGCGCGCTGACGCTCTATCTGCAGGACGACATCTTCATCAAGATGAAGCCGACCATCGTCAACACGCTGTTCGGCGGCGTGCTGCTCGGCGGGCTCTACTTCGGCAAGTCGCTGCTTGGCTATGTCTTCGATTCGGCCTTCAGCCTCGACGCCGAAGGCTGGCGGAAACTGACCTTCCGCTGGGGCCTGTTCTTCCTGTTCCTGGCCATCGTCAATGAGGTGGTGTGGCGCAATTTTTCCACCGACGCCTGGGTTACTTTCAAGGTCTGGGGCATCATGCCGATCACGCTTCTGTTCACCTTCAGCCAGATGCCGCTGATCTTGCGTCATTCACTCGAGGACAAGGCCGGCAAAGAAGAGAGAACCGGAAAGTAGAAAAAGCGGTTCTGCGTTCGTGAAACAATGAACCGTTCTGGGGAGAGGGACATGGAATTCATCACCACGCGCGACCAGTTGAGGACGATCTACAAGACGCCACGGCCGACCGACGGTTCTATCCGCAAGGAGCTGAAAAAACTTGACGGCCATTGCCGCTCCTTCATCGGCAAGAGCCCGTTCGTGCTGATCGGCTCGTCCGACGGTGCCGGCAATGCCGACGTGACGCCGAAGGGCGACAAGCCGGGCTTTGCCACCGTTCTCGACGACACCACCATCGCCATTCCCGATCGGCCCGGCAACAACCGGCTCGACACGTTGGAAAACATTCTCCTCAATCCCTCTGTCGGGCTGCTCTTCCTCATTCCCGGCATGAACGAGACGCTGCGCGTCAACGGCGATGCCCACATCACCGTCGACGCAAATTTGCGCGAACGCCTCGCCGTCGACGGCAGGGAGCCGCAAAGCGTCGTCGTGGTCAGCGTCAAGGCCGCCTACATGCACTGCGCAAAAGCCTTCATGCGCTCGGACCTGTGGAAGCCGGAAACCTGGTACGACCGTGCGACGCTGCCGACGCTCGGCCAGATCATGCGCGATCAGCTGGCGGTTGCCGATTCCGCCGAGGCGACCGACCGCTGGCTCGACGAGGAATACAAGAAGACGATGTGGTAGGTTTCCGGACGCGATTCGCGTCTGGACCGATTCCATACCTTGCTGAACATCCTTGCCATTTCCGGCAGCCTGCGCGCGGCTTCCACCAATTCGGCGCTGATCGCCGCACTGGCCCGCGAAGCGCCGTCCGGCTGCCGCGTCACCGTCCATGACGGGCTTGGCCGTCTGCCCATCTTCAATCCCGATGATGAGGGCGAGCGGACGCCGCTCGAAGCCTCCAAGCTGATCGATGCCGTCACCCGAGCCGACGGCGTGATCGTCTCCTGTCCGGAATATGCCCATGGCGTGCCGGGCGGGCTGAAGAACGCCCTCGACTGGCTGGTCTCGCGCGACGCCGCCGTCGCCAAGCCCGCCATGCTGGTGCACGCCTCGCCGCGCTCGCTGTTCGCCCGCGCCGCACTGGCCGAGATCATGCGCACCATGTCGTTCGCGCTTTGCGACGATGTGCTGGAGATTGCCCTGCTCGGCAAGAAGCCGCCGGAGGTCGAGAGCATCCTGGCGGAGCCGGCGAACCGGCAAGCGATGCGCGATGCGCTGAATGCTTTCGCGGACTTTATCCGCGCCCGTTGAGTGCCGACCCACCACGCATTCGTCATCCTAGGGCGAAGCAAGGAGCGAAGCGACGCGGCGCAGACCCTAGGATCCATGCCGCGACCTTTGCCGAGAATGCATCGGTCCAAGAAGGGCAGCCTAACGTTGGATACTACACGGACCGCCAAAGACAGTATTGCACCGTTGTGCCCTGCTCGAAAGTCGCGGCATGGATCCTAGGGTCTCCGCGACGTCGCTTCGCGACTGCTTCGCCCTAGGATGACGAAGGAAAGGGGCTTCGCCATGCCTTCGAAATCAACCCTTTCGCAGCTTCTCCACATCCGTCTTCCCAACATACCAATCACGCGCATTGACCTCCTCGAAAACCACCCAGACATCGTTATTGCTCAGCCCGGTGGCGTCCATGATGGCCGCCGTGACCTTTTTGGCGATGTCCGCCTTCTTGCCCGCCGGATCGGCTGATATCACTTCCTTGACGATGCGGATGTTGACGAATGGCATTTTTTCCTCCCGGGATGTTCGTGCTCGCGACCCGCTTCGATGAAACCGTCGAACGGCCACCAGTGCTCCAGTCTCAGTATGTCTTGGCGCCGTTGACCATGAGCCGCACCATGTAGAGCGACGTGGTGCCGGCGATGTAGAGGCAATTCAGCTTGTTGCCGCCGAACACGCAATTGGCGGTGACTTCCGGCACCTTGACCTTGCCGATCAGCGTGCCGTCCGGATCGTAGCAATGGATGCCGTCGGCGGCACTGGTCCAGATGCGGCCGTCCTCGTCGAGCCTGAAGCCGTCGAACAGGCCGGCCGTGCAGTCGGCGAAGACTTTTTCGCCCGAAACCTTCTTGCCGCCCTTGCCGACATTGAACACCCGCATATGCGCCGGATTCTGCGCGCCATGCGTGCGGCCGGTATCGACGACATAAAGCTTGCTCTCGTCGAGCGAGAAAGCCAGGCCGTTGGGCCGGACCATGTCGGTGATGACGGCTTCGACCTCGCCGGTGCCGGGATCGACCCGGTAGACATGACAGGCGCCGATTTCGCTCTCGGCCCTGTCGCCCTCATAATCCGTATCGATGCCGTAGCTCGGATCGGTGAACCAGATAGAACCGTCGGATTTCACCACCGCGTCGTTTGGCGAATTCAGCCGCTTGCCCTTCCATTTGGCCGCGATCGTGGTGACCGAGCCGTCGAACTCGGTGCGGCTGACGCGGCGGCCCGAATGCTCGCAGGTGATCAGCCGGCCCTGCCGGTCGACGCTGTTGCCGTTCGAATTGCCGGACGGCTGCCGGAAGACGCTGACATTGCCGTCGGTCTCGTCATAGCGCAGCATGCGGTTGTTGGGGATGTCGGACCAGACGACATAGCGGCCGGCGGCGAACCAGGCCGGCCCCTCCGCCCACTGGCATCCGGTGAACAGCTTCTCGACCTGCGCGTTGCCGTTGAACAGGCGCGCGAAGCGCGGATCGAGAATTTCATAATAGTCCGCAGCCGCCATGCTTTTCCTCCCGGCATCAATGACACCGGATCAAGACAGCCGGAGGGACAGAAGGCAATGTGGGTACGCACAGTGTCATGCAAAAGATCGCTTGCCGGCTCTGCGCATGACGTTAATGCATGTCGCCCAAAAGTGGCCCCGGTTTTGGGAGAACGACATGCATAAAAACAAAGACCTGAAGCGCGTCGCCTGAATCCGTTCAAACGCGACGCGCTTTAGCGCCGCATTAACCGGCTATGCGTTCAGCGCAATGGTGCATTGCAACATCTTCTTTTCGCAATGCACAATTACTATGTCATGCTTCGTATCGATCAAGGGAGGAAGAAACGGCCGCCGAAACGCGGCGCCAAAAAGGAACCTTGCTATGATCCTCGACAGTCTCATGACCCGCGCTCGCAACAGCATTGCCAAGCGCAAGCACTACAACCGCCTGGTCGCCGAAATCGACAGCTTTTCCAGCCGCGATCTGGCCGACATGCGCGCCGACCGCTCGGAAATGCTCTACCAGATCCACAAGCAGATCTACGGCTGAGTATTCGATCGCCTCATCACGTTCGCCATCCTTGGGCGTAGCGACGCGTAGCGTTGCGAAGACCCAAGGATGACGAAGCTACGCGTATAGGCGCGTCGCGACGTCAGTTCGACGCCGCCAGCGCCTTGTCGATCTGTGGCAGTAAGAGATCCCTCGCCGTCTCGGGCGTCAGCGGGCCGACATGCTTGTAGGCGATCTTGCCGTCCTTGCCGATGACGAAGGTTTCCGGCACGCCATAGACGCCCCAGTCGATCGCCGCGCGGCCCGCTTCGTCGACCCCTATCGCCTGGAACGGATTGCCGAGATCGCCGAGGAACCGGCGTGCGTTTTCGGGCCGGTCCTTGTAGTTCAGCGCCGCCATGGTGAAACGCTTGTCCTGCGACAGCGCCAGAAGCACCGGGTGCTCTTCGCGGCATGGCGCGCACCACGACGCGAAGACGTTGACCAATGTGACCTTGCCGGCGAAGGTTTTCGAATCGAGCCCCGGCAGGTTTGACCCCTCCAGCGCCGGCAGGCTGGTTTGCGGTGCAGGCAGGCCGATCAGGGCCGACGGCACTTCCGAAACATCGCGTCCCGACAGCAGCTGCGACAGGAACAGTCCGGCCAGGCCGAGGAAGATCAGCAGCGGCAACAGCACGAACAGGCGACGAGTGCGCGGGGGCGGCGTTTCCGTTTCGATGCTCATGGCTTTGCGACCTTGTCGGAGCGACGCCTCACGCCGGACGCCTCCAGTTCGGCAAGCTCACGCTTGCGCGCCCGCTGGTCGAGCAGGATCCAGCCGATCAATCCGGCCAGCACCACGGCAGTGATGCCATAGGCGGCGGTCACGTAGAGTGCATGCGCGCTCACGCGGCAGGCCCCGCTGAAGTGCGGCCTTCCAAGCCGATCATGTCGCCCAGTCTAGACATGCTTTTCCTTAGCCTCGCTCCGTCGGCTTCGCAATCGGTCGCCGCGCCGCAGTCATACGCCGCGTCAATCCGTGCCATGGCGCAGCGCCAGCGCCGCCGAGACCGGACCCAGCACGCCAAGAAACAGGGTTAGCGCGGCAAGAATGAGGAAGGGCTGCAGAAACGGATCGGGATTGGCGGTCGCCCCATAGCTTGCCGAAACGCCGAAGATCAGCACCGGAATGGTCAGCGGCAGCACCAGTACCGAGATCAGCAGCCCGCCACGCGGCAGCGCCACTGCCACCGCAGCACCGGCGGCGCCGATGAACGTGATTGCCGGGGTGCCGACCAGCAGCGTCAGCGCCGTGGCGCCGATGCCGAGCGGCTCCATGTTCATGAACAGCCCGAGCAGGGGCGCGGCGACCACCAGCGGCAGCACACTGCCCGCCCAATGCGCCAGGCATTTCACCAGCACCGTCAAGGCCAGCATGTGGCGATCATTGCCGAGCACCAGGAGATCGAGCGAGCCATCCTCGCGGTCGGCCTGGAACAGCCGGTCGAGACCGAGCAGGCAGGACAGCAGCGCGCCGATCCACAGGATGGCCGGCCCGATGCGGGCCAGCAGCTTCAGGTCCGGCCCTACTCCGAACGGGATGGTGGCGATGACGGCGAGAAAGAAGATGACCCCGGTCAGCGCCCCGCCGCCCGCACGGATGTTGAGGCGGATGTCGCGCAGGAAGAGGGCTAGCATGGTATGAGATGCTCGCGCGCCATCATCAACCCGTTTCCCCCATCCTCAACTCCATCCCCTCGATCCCCAGCGGCAGATGCGTCGCCGCGACAATCATCCCGCCATCCGTGCAATGCTTGGCCATCAACCCCGCAAACCGCGCCTCCGACGCCTTGTCCAGCCCTGCTGTCGGCTCATCCAGCAACCACAATGGCCGGTGGCTGACCAGCAGTTTCGCGATCGCCGCCCGGCGCCGTTGCCCGGTCGATAGATAGCCGAATGGCAGGTGGCCGATGCCACCGAGCCCGACCGTTTCCAGCGCCTCTTTGACGCCGAGCTGTCCGTCGCCGTTGAAGTCGCGCCAGAAGCGCAAATTCTCCGCCACGCTGAGCGCCGGTTTCATTGCGTTCTGGTGGCCAAGGTAGTGACAGGCCGAGGCAACAGACGGAAACGCTTCGCCGCCACCCTCGATCCTCACGCTGCCTTGCGCCACCGGCAGCAGCCCGGCGATGACCCGCAGCAGGGTCGACTTGCCCGATCCGTTCGGCCCCGTGACGATGAGCGCCCGACACTCCTCCAAGGCAAAATCGATGCCGGAAAACACCGCCTCGCCGCCTCGCTCGCCGCACAGATTTTCGGCGATCAGCCGCATTCCTCGCCTGCCCTGAAACCATGTGTCGCGGCCGCTGCCGCATCGCACAAATTTGCTTTCCAACTGTCTAGAACTATTCCAGAAAATTCTCTATATGCGGTGCATCCGTGCCAGCGGTCGGCACGGGAACAGAATTAGCGCCGAACCAGCGCACGCGCCGCCTTGAACGGCTCGGGTTGCTTGGGAACGGACAGCGGAAATGGCCGTACCCGCACCTTTGCGCGTGATTGCATGCCATCGGCGTCCGTTCCCTTTCAGGCTGAACAGACAAGGATCGCACGTGTCAAAATCCCTCGACAGTTTCAATTGCCGCCGCACGCTGACCGCAGGCGGCGCGGAGTATGCCTATTTCGACCTCATCGAGGCCGAGAAGAACGGCCTCACCGGCATCTCGCAGCTGCCCTATTCGATGAAGGTGCTGCTGGAAAACCTGCTGCGCAACGAAGACGGCCGCTCCGTCACCAAGGAATCGATCCAGGCGGTGGCCGGCTGGCTGACCGACAAGGGCACCGCCGGTGTCGAGATCGCCTATCGCCCGGCCCGCGTGCTGATGCAGGATTTCACCGGCGTTCCGGCCGTGGTCGACCTTGCCGCGATGCGCGACGCCATGGCTTCGCTCGGCGGCGATCCGCAGAAGATCAACCCGCTGGTGCCGGTCGACCTCGTCATCGACCATTCCGTCATCGTCGACGAATTCGGCACGCCGATGGCCTTTGCCCGCAATGTCGAGCTGGAATATGAGCGCAATGAGGAGCGCTACAAATTCCTCAAATGGGGCCAACAGGCGTTCCGCAACTTCCGCGTCGTGCCGCCCGGCACCGGTATCTGCCATCAGGTCAACCTCGAATATCTCGGCCAGGTGGTGTGGACCAACACCGAGGACGGCGAAACGACAGCCTATCCCGACACCTGCGTCGGCACCGATTCGCACACCACCATGATCAACGGCCTTGGCGTGCTCGGCTGGGGCGTCGGCGGCATCGAGGCCGAGGCGGCCATGCTCGGCCAGCCTGTCTCCATGCTTTTGCCTGAGGTGATCGGCTTCCGCCTCACCGGCAAGCTCAAAGAAGGCGTCACCGCCACCGACCTCGTGCTCACCGTCACCCAGATGCTGCGTAAGAAGGGCGTCGTCGGCAAGTTCGTCGAGTTCTTCGGGCCGGGCCTCTCCAACATGACGCTGGCCGACCGCGCCACCATCGGCAACATGGCGCCCGAATATGGCGCCACCTGCGGCTTCTTCCCGGTCGACTCGGAAACCATCCGCTACCTCACAATGTCCGGCCGCAGCGAGGACCGCATCGCGCTGGTCGAGGCTTATGCCAAGGCTCAAGGAATGTGGCGTGAGACCGGCTCGACCGATCCGGTGTTCACCGATCTGCTCGAGCTGGAACTTGGCTCCGTCGTGCCGTCGATGGCCGGACCCAAGCGGCCCGAGGGCCGCGTCGCCCTGGAAGGCATTCCGGAAGGTTTCGCCAAGGCGATGGAGACCGAATACAAGAAGGCCGCCGAAATCTCCAAACGCTACGCAGTCGAAGGCGCCGACCATGATCTCGGTCATGGCGACGTCGTCATCGCCGCCATCACTTCGTGCACCAACACCTCGAACCCGAGTGTGCTGATCGGCGCCGGCCTCCTGGCCCGCAACGCCAACCGCCTCGGTTTGAAGCAGAAGCCATGGGTGAAGACCTCGCTGGCGCCGGGCAGCCAGGTGGTCGCCGAGTATCTGGAGAAATCCGGCCTGCAGAAGGAACTCGATCAGATCGGCTTCAACCTGGTCGGTTTCGGCTGCACCACCTGCATCGGCAATTCCGGCCCGCTGCCGGCGCCGATCTCGAAGACCATCAACGACAAGGGCCTGATCGCTGCCGCGGTCTTGTCCGGCAACCGCAACTTCGAAGGCCGCGTCTCGCCCGACGTGCAGGCGAACTATCTGGCCTCGCCGCCGCTGGTCGTCGCGCACGCGCTGGCCGGCACCGTCACAAAGGACCTGACCACCGAGCCGCTCGGCGAGGACAAGAACGGCGAGCCGGTCTACCTCAAGGATATCTGGCCGAGCTCGGCCGAGATCCAGGAGTTCATCGAGAAGAACGTCACCCGCGAGCTGTTCGCCCGCAAATATGCCGACGTCTTCAAGGGCGACGAGTACTGGCAGAACGTCAAGGCGCCGGAAGGCCAGACCTATGCCTGGGACGACAACTCGACCTATGTGCAGAACCCGCCCTATTTCGCTGGCATGACATCAGGTTTCGGCAAGATCGGCGACATCAAGGGCGCCCGCGTGCTTGGCCTGTTCGGCGACAAGATCACCACCGACCACATTTCGCCGGCGGGTTCGATCAAGGCGGCCTCGCCGGCCGGCAAATACCTCACCGATCACGGTGTCGGCGTCGCCGACTTCAACCAGTACGGCACAAGGCGCGGCAATCACGAGGTGATGATGCGCGGCACCTTCGCCAACATCCGCATCCGCAACCACATGCTGGGCGAGAACGGCCGCGAGGGTGGCTACACCATCCACTACCCGTCGAAGGAAGAGGAATCGATCTACGACGCGGCGATGGAGTACAAAAGGGAAGGCGTGCCGCTGGTTGTCTTCGCCGGCGTCGAATACGGCAACGGCTCGTCGCGCGACTGGGCTGCCAAGGGTACCAATCTCCTCGGTGTCCGCGCGGTCATCGCCCAGTCCTTCGAGCGCATCCATCGCTCGAACCTGGTCGGCATGGGCGTTATCCCCTTCGTCTTCGAGGAAGGCACCTCATGGGCATCGCTCAACCTCAAGGGAGACGAGCTGGTCGAGATCGACGGCTTGAGCACCATCAAACCGCGCCAGACGATGATCGCCAAGGTCACCTATGGCGACGGCACGGTGAAGAATGTGCCGATCATCTGCCGCATCGATACGCTGGATGAGCTCGATTACTTCAAGAACGGCGGCATCCTGCAATACGTGCTGCGCGATCTTGCTGCTTAGTAAGGGAGTAGGGCAGTAAGGGAGTAGGGAAGGTGAAGACCTATTCCCCTATTCCCCTATTCCCCTATTCCCCTATTCCCCTATTCCCCTATTCCCCTACCTTCGGCTTCCCAAACCGCGCCGCTGCCGCCAAAAGCACGCTGAGCATCACGCCGTTGAGGATGTGCCAGAGGAAGTGCGTTCCGAGCGGAAAGCTGCCGCAGACCACCGGGTCGATCATCCGGCAGATGACGGACACGACGAAGATCGCCGAGCCCGCCAGATTATACCAGCCGGCGCGATTGCCGCTCACCGTCACCCAGACACCGAAGAAGGCGAGCGCCAGGAACGGCGGCAGATAGCCCGTCGTACCGTTCGACGCCTGGCGCAGCCAGTCCGGCACGGCAAGGGTTATCGCCCCGGCAAGCACATAGAAGGCAATGAAGATGGCGATGGCCTTGCCCCATCGCATGCCGAGGAAGCGGCGTAAATTGAACAGCGTGTAGGCCAGCGTGAAGCCGGCGATCGGCAGCACGTCGGCCCAGACCGTGCCCTTGGTGGCAAAGGTGTGGAAGATCGTCGAACCGATGCCGATCGCCACCACCCACCAGGCCAGCACCTCGGCGAAGGCGCCGGTGCCCAGCCTTCGCACCTCGCGCACGCCCCACAGGCCGGCGGCGATGAAGGCGAGGTTGGTCAGGGCGTTGACGGGTTCGGACCAGAATTCCGGGCCGGTCCGCTCGCAATAGAGGTCGACCGGCGCCAAAAACGTTTGCCACATCGTGATTGCCGCCCGAATCGGTTTCTATCCTGAAGCGCAGATCCTTCCTATTGCGGGGTTGCGGTCGGCTGCAATGGCAAAATTTCACCGCAACGTGACTTCCCGTTGACTTCCGGTTCTGCCACATATTTTAGCAATCAAGATAAAGCCGGCACCACCGGCGGGAATCGGAATGGCCATGGCCTCGCGAAAATCATTGTGGCTGGCAGCTCTTGCGCTGGCCTTCTCGGCGTCTGCCGGCGCCGGGCATGCCGGCGAATCCGATCGCGCCCATGCCGACCGGGTCCAGATCGACAGGCTCCAGATCGACAGGCCATTGGGCGTGGTCGAACTGTTCACCAGCCAGGGCTGCAGTTCCTGCCCGCCGGCCGATACGCTGTTCTCCGAACTTGCCGCTAAGGAAGATATCGTCGCGCTCGCCTATCACGTCGACTATTGGGACTATCTCGGCTGGCAGGACACGCTGGCACGCAAGGAGAACACCGAGCGGCAATACGACTACATGCGCGCCTTCGGCAGCCGCTCCGTCTATACGCCGCAGGCCGTCATCAACGGCCGTGTCCACGTCAACGGCGCCAGCCGCGGCGAGGTCGATGGCGCGCTCGCCCGCATGGCCAAGAACGGCGAAGGCATGCGCGTCGCCGTCAAGGTCAGCCGCACCAGCGACCGTGTGACGATCGACGCCGGTGATGCCGGCAACGGCCCCAGCGACGCCCATGTCGTCATCGTCTATTTCGACCCGCCGCAGACGGTCAAGGTCGGCGAGGGCGAGAATACCGGCCGCAAGATGACCTACTGGAACGCCGTCACCGGGATTCAGACCGCTGGCATGTGGCATGGCAAGGCACAGCGCTACGAGCTGCCGATGAGCGAGATTGCCAAAAAGGGCGGCTGCGCCGTGCTGCTGCAGTCGGTCGGCAAGGACGGCATGCCCGGTCCTATTCTCGGCGCCGCGTTCATCCACAAGCCGTAACGGACGCCGGCGCCCCCATCTTCGCTAGGACTGTGGATGGGAGGCCCCTCATCCGGCCGCTTCGCGGCCACCTTCTCCCCGAGGGGAGAAGAGGTAAAGCGCCGCCGCGATCTCCTCTCCCCTCGGGGAGAGGTCGGATTGTCCCGAATTGCCCCTTCGCAATTCGGTTGGCAATCCGGGTGAGGGGGACGCGACGCTCGGTGAAACCGCACTCGACTCACCACCCAATAAAAAACCGACGTCAGCTTGCTTCTGACGTCGGTCATTTAGGTTTTGGGATCGTCGCACCCGGTTCTTCCGAGGAAGAGCCGAGGTTGGTTCGATCCGACGCAGACCCGTGGGCGGGGGGCTTGGGGTTTACGAGCCGGTGCCGGACCGAACCGTCTCAGGCAACACCGGTAAATTCGTCGGACATTGGGGCATGAGCGCGGATAAAAAAAGGCAGAAATGTGGCGGAACATCACCAATTCCAACACGGCGTTTCATAAAAGTGACTGGACGTGACGAAAACGGCGCGGCGCGGGGCTCGGTTCGCTAGGCCTTGCAATTCAGTCGCGAACACGCCAACTTTGGTTGGCAAAGATTCATTTTGAAGGATCGAGGCATGACGGATGACAGCGGCGGGACGGGGGATGGGGACGCATCCGCGATATTGATCCCGCTGCACGAGGCACGACGCGAACGTCTCGATCAGCCGGTACGGTTTGACCGCCGCGAGTTGGACCAGATCCTCAGGCTCTACGGACGCATGGTCGCTGCCAATGAATGGCGCGACTACGCCATCGATCATCTTGCGGACCGCGCCGTGTTTTCCGTATTCCGCCGCACCAGTGAAGTGCCGCTGTTCCAGATCGTCAAGGATCCGAAACTGGCCCGCAAGCAGGGCGCTTTTGCCGTCATCGCCGCCGGCGGCCGCATCCTGAAACGCGGTCAGGAACTTGGCCGCGTGCTTGGTGTGTTCGACAGCAAGCTCAAGGTTGTAGAGGCTTGAGCTACGGAATTGAAGAAACTGGAGAATTGAAGAATTGGGCACTCGACGCCTGATGTAACCGCCTTCTTCTTCAGTTCTTCAGTTCTTCAGTTCTTCAGTTCTTCAGTTGTTCAGTTCTTCAGTTGTTCAGTTCTTCAGTTCCCCGATTCCTCGCTTCAGTCCCCTTTAAGACGAAACTTCCGCTCCGGCAGCGAGCTCGGATCGGGCGGCGCCGAGGCACCGCCATTCAGCGACAGCTGCATGAACACCGTGTCCAGCCAGCGCCCATGCTTGTAGCCGGAACCTTCGAGGCGTCCCGAATAGCGAAAGCCGAGCTTTTCGTGCAGCCGCACCGAGGCACTGTCGGGACGGCCATCGCCGATCACCGCGATGATCTGGCGAAAGCCCGCCGTCGTCACTGCCTCGATCAGGCTTTGCATCAGCTTGAGCCCGACGCCCTGGCCCTTGGCCTCGGGCGCGACATAGACCGAATCCTCGACGATGAAGCGATAGGCCGGGCGCGGCCGGAAGGCGCCGGCATAGGCGTAGCCGAGAACAGTGCCGTCCTTCTCCGCCACCAGGTAAGGAAAGCCGCCGGCCATCAGGCTGTCGAATCGAACACCCATCTCCGCGCGGCTCGGCGGCTCCAGCTCATAGCTCGCCGTGCCTTGGGTCACCGCGTCGGCATAGATGGCCGTGACGCTGTCGAGGTCGGCCACCGTGACAGGCCGGATCGTAATATTGCTCATTGTTTATGCATGTCGTTTCTCTGCTCGCAATAACAGCAAAGGCCAAGACAAAAGAAAAGGGCGGCCGTTGGGCCGCCCTTCTGGAACTCGATGGTCCAAGCGCTGCTGTACTAGCGGCGGTCGCCCATGAACTGCAGCAGGAACATGAACAGGTTGATGAAGTCGAGATAGAGCCTCAGCGCGCCCATGATCGCCTTGCGGCCGGCGACATCGGTAGCATCGCCCTCGAAATACATCTCCTTGATCTTCTGCGTGTCATAGGCGGTGAGGCCGGCGAAGACCAGCACGCCGATCGCCGACACGGCGAAAGACAGCGCCGACGACTGCAGGAAGATGTTGATCACCGACGCGATGATGATGCCGAACACGCCCATGATCAGGAACGAGCCCATTGCCGTCAAGTCGCGCTTGGTGGTGTAGCCGAACAGCGACAGCGCGCCGAAAGCGGCGGCGGTGGCGAAGAAGGTCTGCGAGATGCTTGCCGTGGTGTAGACCAGGAAGATCGACGACAGCGACAGGCCGACGAGACCGGCATAGACCCAGAACGTGGTCTGCGCGGCAGCGACGCTCATCGACTGAATCCTGAACGACAGGAAGAACACGGCGGCCAGCGGCGCCAGCATCACCACCCAGCGCAGCGGCGAACCGAAGATCGCGTAGCCGAACGAGGTCAGCATCTCGCCGCTTGGCAGCGTCGCGACAGCCGAAGCCGGATCGGTGGTGGTGGCCAGCATGATCGTGCCGACAGCGGCAAGACCAGTGATGAGGAGGCCAAGCCCCATCAGATTGTAAACCTTGATCATGTAGGCGCGCAGGCCCTGATCGATGTCGGCACCGACGCTGACGCCGGGCACGGCGCGCGTCTGGTAGTTGCGAATGGGATCAGCCATTGTAGTCCTCTATTGCTTCCACCCCGTCCGGTGTCAGGTCCTTCCGGACCCAGGCGCCGCTGGCAGGGCTCCAGCATGCCTGTGGCGAAATATGATGGTTATTCGCGTCAAGAACAAGACCGTAACCGGATGTAACGGTTCGTGAGAGGGCGAAGTGCCGATTCCTCGGCTTTTCGGAGGGCTTTCTTACCAAGATTTAATCCAGGATGCCCATTTCCGGGCCTGTCGTCACAAATTGCGCAGCACCGGTGCTGCCTTGTGGCCGAGCACCCGCCAGGTGCCGGCGAGACCAATGCCGACCGTGACCACCAGCGAAAACAGAATGGTTGCCACCGCCACCTCCGGCATGAAATGCGACGGCAATGTCATGATGCGCGCGACGACGAACCAGGCGGCAGCACTGCCCGCTGCCAGCGCGAAGATGGCGGTGGCCAGCCCGATCAGCATATATTCGAGCGAGAAGGCCGATATCAGCGTCGTGCGTGTCGCACCCAGCGTCTTCAACACCACCGCATCATGGATGCGCGCCCGGTTGCCGGCTGCAAGCGCGCCGGCCAGCACCAGCACCGAGGCGATCAGCGCCACGCCAGCGGCGGCCCGGATCGCCGTGCCGAGTTGCCCGACCAACCGGTTGACGACATCGAGCGCGTCCTTGACCCGCACCGTCGTCACCGCGGGGAAGGCGCGGGTGACGGCGTTGAGGATGCGGGCGTCGTCGGCCGTCGAGGCACTCTTTTCGGTCAGCGTCGCCATCCAGCCATGCGGGGCGCCTGCGAATGTGTTGGGCGAGAAGACCATGACGAAATTGATGCCCATCGTCTCCCATTCGACCTGGCGGAAATTGGCGATCCTGGCGGTGACATTGCGGCCCAGCACATTGACGGTGATGGTGTCGCCGAGCTTCAGCCCGATCTCCTTGCCTTCTTGCGCCGAAAACGAAACCAGCGGTTCGCCGCTGTAATTTTCGGGCCACCAACTGCCCTCGGTCAACGTCGCGTTCTCCGGTTGCCTGGTGTCATAGGTCAGGCCGCGGTCCCCCCTCAGCACCCAGGCGCCTTCCGCCGGCACTTTCACCTTGTCGACATCGACACCGTTCAGCGCCATCACCCGGCCGCGCAGCATCGGCACCTTGGCCAGCACGCCCTGCGGGGCCTCCTTGCCGATCAGCGCCGAGAAAGACGCGACATCGGCGCTCTGGATGTCGACGAAGAAGAAGTTCGGCGCCCGTTCCGGCAGGCTGCCGGAGATCTGCCGCCTGAGATTGCCATCGATCAGCGCCAGCGTCACCAGCAGCGTCAGGCCAAGCCCCAGGGACAGCACCACCGATGGCGTCAGGGCGCCTGGCCGATGAATGTTGCCGATGGCGAGCCTGAGCGCCACGAAGCGCACGCGCGGGCTTTTCCTGGCCGCCCATTGCACCAGTGCGCCGACCACGCGCAGCACCAGGAAGGCGAAGACGGTAGCGCCGACAAAAATCGAGGCTATGCGCTGGTCGCCCGAGAACAGAATGGCCAGCGCCGCAAGCAACAGCGCGATGCCTATGGCGGCCGCGACATAAGCGGGGCGCGGCAAGCCGCGGCCTTCCAGCCCCATTTCGCGAAACAGCGCGGTTGCCGGCACGTCGCGGGCGCGGCCGAGCGGCAGCAGCGCGAAAGCCAACGTCACCAGCAGGCCGAACAGCGCCGCCATACCGAGCGCGCCGGGATAGAAGCCGCCTTCGGCAGGCACCGGAATGACGGATTGCAAGGCCGCACTCGCCGCGAACGGCATCAGTGCGCCGAGCACAAGGCCCAGCACGATACCCAATCCGGCTATGATCAGGATCTGCACGAGATAGACGGCAAAGACGAAGCCGCCCGAAGCGCCCAGGCTCTTGAAGGTGGCGATGACGCCGCGCTTGCCGTCGAGATAGGCGCGTACCGCATTGGCGACGCCCACGCCGCCGACCACCAGCGCCGTCAGCCCGACCAGGGTCAGGAACTGCGAGAAACGTTCAATGTTGGACGACAGCGCGGGCGCCGCGTTGCTGCGTGTGCGGATCGACCAGCCTGCTTCGGGGAAATCCGTGGCGGCCTTGTCCTGGACGGCTTTCAGCCGCACCTCGTCGGCGTCTGCCGGCAGCCGGATCTTGTAGGCATTCTCGACCAGGCTGCCCGGCTGGATCAGTCCAGTGGCCGCCAGTCCGTCGGTCGAGATCATCAGCCTTGGGGCGAAGCCGAAACCGTCGGACACGGCGTCCGGTTCGGCGACCAGCCTGGCGCGCAGTTCGAAAGTGGCGGTGCCGAGCTTCAGCCGGTCGCCGATCTTGACGTGCAACCGCTCGAACAGAAGATCGGGTGCCGCCGCACCGAAGACGCCGAACTCTTCGCCGAACAGTTCCTGTTTCGACAGTGCCGGCTCGGTCTCCAGCGTGCCATAGAGCGGATAGGCATGGTCGACCGCCTTGGCCTCGACCAGCGCCTGGTCGGATCCGTCGGCCAGACGCGCCATCGAACGCATGCTGGCGGTCCGGGAAACCGTGCCGAGCCCGTCAAGGAAGCTGCGCTCCGCCCGGCTGGCGTCACGCTGGTTGATCTGGAAGCGAAGATCGCCGCCGAGCAGCGTCTGGCCCTGATTGGCGACACCGGCGGTGATCGAACGCGCCACCGAGTTGACGCCGCCGATGGCCGCGACGCCGAGCGCGATGCAGGCGAGGAAGATCAGGAAGCCGGACAGGCCGCCGCGCATCTCGCGCAGTGAGAAGCGGACCGCGAGCCTCAACGTCCGGGACAGCGGCATCAGGCCGTCACCTTGACGGGGGCCGGTGCCTCGATCCGGCCCGAGCGCATCGAAACCTGGCGCGAACAGCGCGCCGCGAGCGCCGGATCATGGGTCACCAGCACCAGCGTCATGCCGCGCTCGGCCGCCTTGGCAAACAAGAGGTCGGCGACCTGCCGCCCGGTCGCCTGGTCGAGATTGCCGGTCGGCTCGTCGGCGATCAGGATGCGCGGCGACGGCGCCAATGCGCGGGCGATCGCCACGCGCTGTTGCTCGCCGCCCGACAATTCGCCGGGATAGTGGGTGACGCGGTCGCTGAGGCCAACCGCCGCCAGCTCGCGCGCCGCCACCGAAAACGGATCGGCATGGCCGGCCAGTTCCAGCGGCACCGCGACATTTTCCAGCGCCGTCATGTTGGGAATGAGATGAAAGGACTGGAACACGATGCCAATGTTTCGGCCACGAAACGAAGCAATCTGGTCCTCGCTTTTGCCGTTGAGCAGCTCACCGGCGATTCGGACCGTACCCGAATCGACCCTTTCCAGGCCTGCCAGGACCATCAGCAATGTCGACTTGCCGGAACCCGAAGGCCCTACGATGCCGGTCGCCTCGCCCGTCGCCACATCAAGGCTGACACCCTTCAGCACATGGACCGATGAAGCGCCCTCGCCAAGGGTCAGGGATACATCTTTCAGCGCGATGACGGCTTCTGTCAAAATGAAATCGTCCTATATCTGGAAAGGCTCTGCTTGCCGGAAGCCGTCGACTGAAGAATTCCTAGCTCATATGGGGCCTGCCGCATGTCTTTCAAACGCAGTATTGCCGCAGGCTTGATGGTTTTCCTCGCCATCAGCGGCGCCATGTCGTCGGCGAGCGCCGAGCCGTTCAAGATCGTCGGCTTCGGTGACAGCCTGATGGCGGGCTTCGGTCTTGGCCCGGACCAGGGCTTTACCGACAGGCTGCAGGCCGCGCTTGGCGCCAGGGGCCAGGATGTGATCGTCGCCAATGCCGGCGTCTCCGGCGACACGACGAGCGGCGGCCTGGCTCGGCTCGACTGGTCGGTGCCGGACGGCACGCAGCTTGTCATCCTCGAACTCGGCGCCAACGACATGCTGCGCGGCGTTTCGCCCGACATCACCAGGAAGAACCTCGACGAGATGCTGAGCAAGCTGAAGCAGCGCAAGATTGCCGTGCTTCTGGCCGGCATGCGTGCCGCACCCAATCTCGGTCCCGACTACCAGAATGCGTTCGACGCCATTTTTCCGGACCTGGCGAAGAAATACGAAGTCGTGCTCTACCCGTTCTTTCTCGACGGCGTCGCCGGCCAGCCCGGCATGCAACTCGAGGACGGCCTGCATCCGAGCGCAAAAGGCGTCGACCAGATGGTCGAACGCATCCTGCCGACGGTAGAGAAGGTGATCGCGGCAGTGCCGGGCGATTCCTAGCGGATTGGAACTGTTTCCGCCCGGCAAGCTTTTAACAGGGACTGTGGCCAACAAACCTCTTGCTCCGTTTGACTATCGATGATTCGCTATAGGTGACAGTTCGATTCGAGGAAGGGAGGCTCTTCATGCCGCGTCTTTTCACCGCCCTCGAAATTCCGCGTGACGCTGCCCTTTCGCTGTCCCTGCTGCGGGGCGGCTTGCCGGGAGCCCGCTGGATCGATGTCGAAAACTACCATCTGACGCTGCGCTTCATCGGCGATGTCCCCGGCCATGTCGCCGACGAGATCGCCAACGCGCTCGACCGCGTCCACCGCCCTTCCTTCTCGCTGGCGCTGTCCGGCGTCGGCGCTTTCGGCCAGAAGAAGCCGCATGCGGTGTGGGCGGGTGCTTCCGCCTCGCCCGGTCTGGCTGCCCTTCAGGGCGAGATCGACCGCATCTGCCAGCGGCTAGGCATCCCGGCCGATCCGCGCAAGTTCATGCCGCATGTGACGCTGGCGCGCTTACGCAATTCGACTCCGCTGGACGTCGCCCAATATCTGTCGGCGCGCGGCAATTTCTCGACGCTGCCGTTCCGCATCGGCCGTTTCGTGCTGATGTCGTCGCGCGATTCGGTCGGCGGCGGACCCTACATCGTCGAGGAAGCCTGGCCGCTGTCAGGCACGGACGCCCGCGCCTCCAGCCTTGTCGCCAGCGCCTCCGACGCCTCGCGGATCATGCGATAGGCGGAAGCGAAGGCTTCTGCCTCGTCATGATAAGGATCCGGCACGTCGCGTGACTTTCCCTGCGCGAACTCCAGGAACAGATGGATGCGGTCCTGCACGGCCGCCGGCGCCAGCGCCTTCAGGTCGGCGACATTCGACCGGTCCATGCCGAGGATCAGGTCGAAACGGTGGAGGTCCTGCGGCGTGACCTTGCGCGCCCTCTGCCCGGAAATGTCGACGCCGTGCCGCATGGCGACCGCGATCGCGCGTCGATCGGGGGCAGAGCCGGCCTCCCAGTCACTGGTTCCCGCTGAATCGAGCAGGATATCCCGGGCCGACCCGCGCTCGGCCCAAACGGCGCGGAAGACACCTTCCGCCAGCGGCGACCGGCAGATGTTGCCGAGGCAGACGAAGAGAATGGAATTTATGGGCTTCGCGCTCATCGATCCGTCGCTATGGTGAGGGTCGTTTTCGAATAGCACAGGATATGGACATGGCGAGAGAGAAACTGGGTAGGCAAGCCGCTGAAGCCGCATTGACCGGTCTCGACGGCTGGGCGCTGGCGGAAGACGGCGCTTCCATCAAGCGCACATTCACCTTCGCGAATTTCTCCGAGGCTTTCGCCTTCATGACCCGCGTCGCGCTTGCCGCCGAGACGATGGACCATCATCCCGACTGGTCGAATGTCTACAAGACAGTCGACGTGACCCTGAACACTCACGACGCCGGCGGCGTCACCGCGCTCGATATCGATCTAGCCAAGAAAATGAACCGTTTTGCCGGCGCCTGAGGCCTGGTATCGCCTCGGGAGGCCCAAATCGGCACCGGCATCTTGTAGCGGGGGTCGGGTTTCACCACATTTTCCCCGCGGGCATGCGCCGGAAGCGCATGGGCGCTCGCAAGGAGAAACTGATGGCGCAACAATCCGGTTTTGATTTCTTCGGCTTTGGCAGCAAGCTGGCAGACGAGAGCCAAGTGCGCGAGAAATTCTGGCGCACAGCCAAGAAGGCCGCGCGGCAGATCCCCTTCATGGAAGAGGTCGTGGCCGCCTACTACTGCGCCATGGACAAGAACACGCCGCTGCGCGCCAAAGGCATTCTGTTGGCCGCGCTCGGTTATTTCGTGCTGCCGGTGGATGTCATCCCCGACTTCGTCTTCGGGCTTGGCTTCACCGACGACATCGCCGTGCTCACCGCCGCGATCACCGCCGTCAGTGCCCACATCACCACTGCGCACCGGCAGGCGGCCAGGGACGCCATGGCCGACAAGGGCTAAACACGCGCACGGAACGCCGTTGAAGCCGGCTTTCCGCGGCAGCGTAAAAAGTCAAACTCTTGCCGCTTTCGTGGCCTCCAAGTCGCCAAAGGGATGTCGCGCCAGCCGCTCGCAAGGCGGCGGCGCGGGAATGGCGGCGGTTTCCTCGGGGTGAGGGTCCTTTTCTCTTCGGAAATTCACCGTTTGGTAACCCAGATTAAATCAAAATGAAGCGACGGGCAGGACGCCAAGCCGGCCTGCCTCCGCACCATTTGGAATACGGGAAAAGCGATGCGCGGATTGATTGCTATAGTTTCGAGTCTGGTCCTGGTGGCCGTGGCAGCCCCGGCGCTGGCGCAGTCGGCGACCAAGATCGGCCAGCACAATGCCTGGGGCACCTACAGCTACCAGGCATCGGGCGGCAAGGTCTGCTATGTCCTGACCGTGCCGACCGACAAGCAGCCGCCGACGCTCGACCATGGCGACATGTTCTTCTTCGTCAGCCAGCGGCCCGGCCAGCAAGTGTCGTACGAGCCGCAATTCATTGCCGGCTACAACTTCCAGGACGGCTCCAAGGCCACCGTGACCATCGATAAGAAGACGTTTTCGATGTTCACCCGCGGCAAATCGGCCTGGGTCGAGAATGCCGCCGAGGAGCCGGTGCTGATCGCCGCCATGAAGACCGGCACCGACATGAAGGTGACGGCGAAGTCCGGCCGCGGCAATCCCACCTCCTATGTCTTCTCCCTGAAAGGTATTTCGGCGGCGCTGACGTCGATTGCCAAGTGCAAATAGGCTAGGCTTTGTTTTGAGTGAAAGGCCGGGCCGCAAAGCCCGGCCTTTCGTTTTTGGGTCTGTTGGTGGATCTCTGGCGAGGGTGCATCATCGCACTCCGCATGACTCTGCCTTCAACCTGTGCTATGCGCCGCGCTTCCTTTCCGGCACGATGCGTGAAATCGGCCGCAAACCGCTTATATCAGTGCAACCATGACCCTTTCATTCGATCTCACCACTGACGGCGCCCGCGACGCGTTGCGTGCCCGCGCGGCACAGCCCGAAAAGCCGTCGCTGATCGGCCTGACGCGGGTCGAACTCGCCGAGGCTCTGGTTGCATCAGGCACTGTGCCCGAGCGCCAGGCGAAAATGCGCGCCCAGCAGCTGTGGCACTGGATGTATGTGCGCGGCGTCTCCGATTTCGCCGGCATGTTCAACATTTCCAAGGATCTGCGAGCCGAGCTGGACAAGCATTTTACCGTCGCCAGGCCCGAGATCGTCGAGGAGCAGATTTCCGCCGACGGCACGCGCAAATGGCTGTTCCGCTTCCCGCCGCGCGGCGCCGGCCGGCCGGTCGAGATCGAGACGGTCTATATTCCCGAAGAGGGTCGCGGCACGCTGTGCATCTCCTCGCAGGTGGGCTGCACGCTGACCTGCTCGTTCTGCCACACCGGCACGCAGAAGCTGGTGCGCAATCTGACGGCTGAAGAGATCCTCGCCCAGCTACTCACCGCCCGCGACCGGCTCGGCGATTTCCCTGACCGCGACACGCCCGACGGCGCCATCGTGCCGGCCGAAGGCCGCAAAGTGTCCAACATCGTCATGATGGGCATGGGCGAGCCGCTCTACAATTTCGAGGCGGTGAAGAAGGCGCTGCTGATCGCTTCCGACGGTGACGGCCTGTCCCTGTCGAAGCGGCGCATCACGCTGTCGACCTCCGGCGTCGTGCCGGAAATCTTCCGCACCGGCGAGGAGATCGGCGTCATGCTGGCGATCTCGCTGCATGCCACCAATGACGATCTGCGCGACCTGCTGGTGCCGATCAACAAGAAGTATCCGCTCAACGAACTGATCGCCGCCTGCCGCGCCTATCCCGGCCTGTCGAACGCCAAGCGCATCACTTTCGAATATGTGATGCTGAAGGACGTCAACGATTCCATCGAGGACGCCAAGGGCCTGATCAAGCTGCTCAAGGGCATTCCGGCCAAGATCAACCTGATCCCGTTCAACCCGTGGCCGGGCACCAACTATCAGTGCTCGGACTGGGAGACGATCGAGAAATTCGCCGATTACATCAACAATGCCGGCTATGCCTCGCCGATCCGCACGCCGCGCGGCCGCGACATTCTCGCCGCCTGCGGCCAGCTCAAATCCGACTCCGAGCGCATGCGCAAGGTCGACCGGCTGGCGCTGGAAGCGATGATGATTGCGGGGCACGGCGAGGCGTGAGCCGCCCCTTCGCCTGGCTAAGACGCTTCGCCATCATGGCGGTCGGCTATGTCGCCGCGGTGCTAACTTCGATCCTGGTGCCGGTGCTGCTGATCGCTCTTCTGGAAGGCATCGAAGACGGCAATTGGTCCATCATTTTGGCCTTCGACTGGCTGGGCTCGTTCCCGCTCGCCGTGTTGACCGTAATGATCGGCGCGCTGTTGATCGTCGGCCCGGCGCTCTTTATCGCCGAACGGTTTTCACTTCGGGGATGGTTCTACTTCGCCGCCACCGGCGCGATCACGTCCATCGCCTTTGGCGTATCCATGCCGCGCTCGGCCAGCAGCTTTGTTTTCAATCCGGGCTTTCTGGGTTTTCTCGCCACCGCCGGCATTGCCGCCGGTTCGGTCTACTGGCTTCTGGCTGGACGCAGATCCGGCACGCGACAGACTCTGGGCAGAGATTGATGGCGCGTCTCGTCGGCTACCTCGTCCGTTTCACTGTCATCCTGTTCGGCTATGCCGTCGCCTCGCTGGCGGCGAGTGCCTTCCTCAACATCCTGTTCCTGGCATCGCTCGGCTACACGCCGGAACATGCGCACCCGACGGCGACGGCTTCCCTGTATTTCTCAATTCCCTTCGCCGCCCTGTTCGTCGCCTATTTCGCCCTGATGCCGGCCTCTGTCGTCATCCTGCTTGCCGAAATCCTGGGCCGGCGCGACTGGCTGTTCTATGCGCTGGCAGGCGCGGTGGTTGCCGGTGTTTTCCTCGGGCTTGCCGACCGCAGCGATGACACCGCCTTCATCGTCAGGGACACCAGCGCCATCATGGCCGTGATCGGCAGCGGCATGGTCGGTGGTATCTTTTACTGGCTCAGCGCCGGGCGCTGGGCCGCAAGCTGGTGGCAAGGCGAACCAGGCTCAAAAGAGGATGGCCGGACAGGATGACGGCGCCTACTTCGCCTGGGCCGTCAGGATCTTGAGGGCGAAGGCGGAGAACACGCCGGCAAACAGATAGTCGACCACCCGCGTGACGCGCGGGCTGGCCTTCATCGCCGCCGAAAACTTTTCCGCCGCCAGCACCATCGGCACCGTCACCGGCACCGACAGCACGATGAACATCAGCCCAAGGAAAAACAGCTTTCCCGGTGCGTTCGGATCATGCGCGGAGACGAACTGCGGCAGGAAGGTCATGAAGAACAGGATGATCTTCGGGTTGAGCAGATTGACGCCGAGGCCCGCCGCCCAGCTGCGCAACAGCGAAATCTCGGGGCCTGTCTTCTTCTCCGGCGAAAATGCCGAGCCCCTGGTGATTGCCTGCCAGGCCAGGAAGACGAGATAGCCGGCGCCGAAGATCTTCAGCACGAAGAAAGCCATCGGCGAGGCGACGATCAGCGCCGAGACGCCGACCACCACCAGCGTGGTGTGGATGAGCGTGCCGCACAGCGCGCCAGCCATCGAGGCAAAGCCGGTGGCACGGCCCTGGCTCAGCGTGCGCGAGACGAACAGGGTCATGTCCGGCCCCGGCGTGATCGCCAGGATGACCGTGGCGATGGCGAACTGGATCAGCGTGGTGGTGTCTGGAATGAACGACATGAGCGGCCCCAAGGGATTGCGAGGCCTATACAGGATGCGCCATGACGATGCCAGACACAGCAGCGACCCGATCTCGATCCAGCAGGCGTCCGCACGGCATTCGCTGGACGGCCGGCCGCGGCGTCCTATGCCTGCCTGCTCAGCCGCATCCTCGCCGGCTCCTCCGCGACGAGTTGATCGTTGCGGACATCGGCGTCCCCGGTGATCTGGTCGATCGGCTTGGGCCGGCCGAGGAAATAGCCTTGCGCCTCGTTGCAGCCTTCGACCTGCAGGATGGTGAGCTGGACATGCGTCTCGACGCCTTCGGCAAGCACCGGAATGTCGAGGCTGCGGCCCAGCGTCAGCACCGCCCGGATGATGGCCTTGGCCTGCGGGCTTCGCTCGACGTCAGCCATGAATGAACGGTCGAGTTTGATCTTGTCGAACGGAAACGAGCGCAGCGTATCGAGCGACGAATAGCCGGTGCCGAAATCGTCGATCGCGATGGTCACGCCCAGCGCCTTGATCTGGCGCAGGACATGCAGCGTCCGCACCTTGTCGGCGACGATCGTCGATTTGGTCAGCTCCAGCTCCAGGCGTTTCGGCGACAGCCCGGTCTCGACCAGTATCTGGTGGACGAGCTTGGCGAGATCGGCATGGGCGAACTGCACCGGCGACAGATTGACCGCGATCTTGTGGCCATTGTCCCACGAGGCCGCCTGGCGGCACGCGGTCCGCAGCACCCATTCGCCGATCGCCATGATCGAGCCGTTCTCCTCGGCAATCGGGATGAATTCGGCGGGCGGGATCATGCCGTGCACCGGATGGGTCCAGCGCAGCAGCGCCTCGTAGCCGCAGGTAGCGCCGGTCGGGACCGAGGTCTGCACCTGATAGTGAAGCGAAAGCTCGCCGCGGTCGATCGCCTGGCGAAGGTCGGTGGCCAAGGCACGGCGCGCCCGCGCCGTCTCGTCCATGGCGGATTCGTAGAAGCAGACGGCTCGCGTGACGTCGTTCTTCGCCCGGTACATGGCAAGATCGGCATTGCTGACCAGCCGCTCGCGGTCGGCCCCGTCGCGCGGATAGACGGCGACGCCGATGCTGGCGCCGGCGGCGATTTCGAAATCGTCGAGCCGCAACGGCTCGAACAGGGATTTCTCCAGCCGCGAGACCAGCCCGAGAAGGTCCTTCTGATCCTTGAAGCGCTTGATCGCGGCGAACTCGTCACCGCCGAGCCGGGCGACGAATTCGCCCTCGCCGATGAGTTTCGATAGCCTGCGGGCGACGATCTTGAGCGCCTGGTCGCCGGCCGCATGCCCCCTGAGGTCGTTGATCTCCTTGAAGCGGTCGAGATCGATGACGATGACCGCCGTCATAGTGTCCTCGCCCTCGCATGCCCGGTCGATTTCATGGTCAAGGCGGTCGTTGAAGGAGACCCGGTTGGGAAGGCCGGTAAGGGCGTCGTTGAGGGCGAGATGCTGAAGCCGCTCGAAGCTCTCCAAACGACCACGCTCATCGATCAGATAGCTGGCGAAGCCGGTAGCCGCGACGATCAGGCCCACCACGGCGACGGCGACCGCCATTGCCACCAGAATATCGGGATTGGTGCCTGTGCTGATGAAGGACAGCGGCGTCACCGCCACCGCGGCCATAGCCGTGAAATGCAGGCCGACGATCGCCAGCACCAGCAGCCCGATGGCGAGATAGTGCGACCAGCGGTATGGCCGGCGCACGGCATGGCCGACGGCCAGGGCGGAGAACACCGCCGAGATGACCAGTGAGGCCACGACATAGGGGCCGTCCCATTCGACGATGCCGGCAACGTGATAGGCCATCATGCCGGTGTAGTGCATGGCCGAGATCGCCAGGCCGACGACGACGCCGCCCCATTCCGGGGCCAGGCGCCGGCTCTTGCCGGATGCGAGGGTGAAACCCAGCCCGGTGCCGGCGATGGCGATGACCAGGGATGCCATGATCAGGACCGGATCGAAGGTGATCGGCGCGCCGGGCTGGTAGGCTAGCATGGCGATGAAATGGGTGCACCAGATCGACGAGCCGGCGGCGACCGCGGTCAGGAACAGCCAGCCCTTCATCTGCACGCCGGTGGTTTTTCTCGAACGGTCGAAGAGGCCGATCGTCACCCAGCAGCCGGTGACGCACATCAGTGCCGCCAGCAGGACAAGCCACAGATTATGCTCCATGGCGATGCATGATATAACGCGCATCAAGAACGGCCCGAGCCCGAGGACACCCGCGACAAGGCAGGCAAGAAGCCGCCCGAAATGGTCGAGACGGCTTTGTCGCGAATGTTAGCGGCACGGCGTGAAAACTTGATTAAGTCCTTCCGGCAAATGCAGCCTTTGATTGCAGCAGGTTGTTTCCGCTGCCGGCGGCCACCGGCCATGCGCTGGACCAGAAGCCATGCATGCACGCGTGCTTGCTCGCTCTGCCGTTCCTGCTAAAAGGCGCTGCGACAATCCGTGACGCCCAGGCTGGGGCGTCCGCCATCGACGGAGTAGAAATGTCCAAGGCCAAAGACGTCAAGAAGGTCGTGCTCGCCTATTCCGGCGGTCTCGACACATCCATCATCCTGAAATGGCTGCAGACTGAACTCGGCGCCGAAGTCGTGACTTTCACCGCCGATCTCGGCCAGGGCGGCGAACTCGAGCCGGCCCGTCGCAAGGCCGAGATGATGGGCATCAAGGACATCCGCGTCGTCGACGTGCGCGAGGAATTCGTCGCCGACTTCGTCTTCCCGATGTTCCGCGCCAACACCGTCTATGAAGGCACCTATCTGCTTGGCACTTCGATCGCGCGGCCGCTGATCTCCAAGCATCTGGTCGATATAGCCCGGGAAACCGGCGCCGACGCGATCGCGCATGGCGCCACCGGCAAGGGCAACGATCAGGTTCGCTTCGAGCTTTCAGCTTACGCACTGAACCCCGATATCAAGGTCATCGCGCCGTGGCGCGACTGGACGTTCAAGTCGCGTACCGACCTGATGAATTTCGCCGAGCAGCATCAGATCCCGGTGCCGAAGGACAAGAAGGGCGACGCACCTTTCTCGGTCGACGCCAACCTCTTGCATTCGTCCTCCGAGGGCAAAGTGCTGGAAGACCCGTGGGTGGAGCCGCCGGAATTCGTTCATCAGCGCACCGTTTCGCCGATGGACGCGCCGGACAAGGTCACCGAGATCGAGATCGAGTTCCTGAAGGGTGATCCGATCGCGCTGAACGGCAAGAACCTGTCGCCGGCGACCATGCTGGCGGCACTCAACGATCTTGGCCGCGACAATGGCATCGGCCGGCTCGACCTGGTCGAGAACCGCTTCGTCGGCATGAAATCGCGCGGCGTCTACGAAACACCAGGCGGCACCATCCTGATCGCCGCCCATCGCGCCATCGAATCGATCACGCTCGACCGAGGTGCCGCCCACCTCAAGGACGAGTTCATGCCGCGCTACGCCGAGCTGATCTACAACGGCTTCTGGTTCGCGCCCGAACGGCTGATGCTGCAGGCGATGATCGACAAGAGCCAGGAAGACGTCGAAGGCACGGTGCGCCTCAAGCTCTACAAGGGCAATGTCATGGTCACCGGCCGCAAGTCGAAGAAGACGCTTTATTCGGATGCGCTGGTCACCTTCGAGGACGACCGCGGCGCCTACGACCAGAAGGACGCCGCCGGCTTCATCCGCCTCAACGCGCTGAGGCTAAGGACGCTGGCCGCGCGCAGCCGCACCAAGTAGCGCGGATGCGCGGTTTCGGTCGCTGCTTGGCGCCGCTGGTTGTTCTGGCGACGCCGGCCGCCGGCCAGGAGTTCGACCCCGCCTCTCTCGACCTTCCGGCCCTGATCGAGTGCAGGGCGGACGTTCCGACCTACAACGACTTTGCCCTGTGGCTGTCCAGCGCACCAGGTGCCGTTGAAACGCTTGGCTGGAAGGAGGTTGCCTCGGGCAATCCGTTTCTCAGCCAATACGAACTGCCGGCCAAAATCCGCGTGTTCAACCGCGAGACGGGATCGATCGTGTTTACCGCAGCCGGGCCGATGGCCGTGCTCGATGGCATTGCGGCGCCAGAGCTTGCCAGGGAGCTCAATGTCATTGCCGTTTTTTCGACGCCGGAAAAATTCCTTGGCGAGAAGGTCGTTGTCCAAAGCACCGAAGAGTCGGAAGGATTGACCTTCTCCACGGGCATCAAGCTCAACGTCTCGACCGTCGAGTCGCACCCCGGCAAGACGCTGGCGGGCTGCTCCTACACGCTCGAAATCAAATGAAACCCGACATTCGCGCCGGGTTTCCGATCAAGTCAAAAATAGCCGGGGCCTTCTGCCCGGAGCATGATCCGTCAATCGCCGTCGATCGCCGTGGCAATGCGGGCGATGGCCTGCTGATAGACGCTCGCGGAATTCCAGCCGGCAATCGCGCCCATATTCGCACTCGCGCTCGCGCCCGCCCGCCAGCCATGCCCCTTGAGGAAGTTGGCGGTGGAAGCCAGCGCCGTGCTCTTGTCGCGCAGGTTTCCGCCACCGACGCCATATTTCAGGACGTTTCCGGGCAGGAACTGCGTGTGTCCGATCTCGCCATGCGCGGCCCCGACCGACGAGGCTGTCAACGCCCCGCGATCAACCAGCTTCAGGGCTGCGATGGCATGCGGGTAGAAGAACCCCGGCCGGCGGCAATCATAGGCAAGCGTCAAAATGGCAGAGACGGTGTTCTGGTTGCCCATGGCCGAACCGAAGCCGGTTTCCATACCCCAGATGGCGAGCAACACGCCCGGCGACACGCCGTAATTCGCTTCGATCTTGGAGAACAGCGCCGCATTCGACTTTTTCAGCGACCGGCCCTTGGAAATAATCGCTGCACCACCACGACGCCGCATGAAATCGTCCACCGAGCCGCTGAAGGCCTTGTGAATGCCGCGGTCGACTGAGATCGTCTTTGTCGCGTAGTTTGCCCCGGCCAGAGCGGCCAGCCCCTTGGCGCCTACACCTTCCGACCTGGCCTGCGCGGCAAAGTCCTGCTTCCAGGCGTCGAAGCCGGCGCCGGTCTTGCCGCAGCTGGCTGCCGCCTGTGCGCCCGTCGCCAGCGCAAGCACCGCCACCACGGCCGCTGCAAACATCTTTCCCTTGGCAAGAATTGCCATGTTGATCTCCTGGTTGCCTGAATCACGTCCCAATTGCGAACTTGCCAGCGAAACGCGCACTTGTCACTGTCACCGCTGCAATGCTGGCGAATGCCGTGGAATTTGCCTAGGATCAAGTGATTATTGTGGCAGGGGGGCTGCATGCAAGACGTTGATGTCGTCATCATCGGTGCCGGCTCGGCGGGTCTTGCCGCCGCCAGGAGCTTGCAGGCGGCGGGGCTTTCCTTCACGCTGCTCGAAGCGATAGACCGAATCGGCGGGCGAGCCTGGACCAGCGACCAGCATTTCGGCGTGCCTTTCGACATCGGCTGCGCCTGGCTGCATGCGGCCGACCGCAATCCCTATTTTCCCGAAGCCCAGGCGGCAGGCTGGACGTTGCATCATCACGACATGAACGTCGATCATCTCTACTACCGCGAGCGCAAGGCGAGCGAAGCGGAAGAAGCCGACATGAAGGCCGCCGACGCAAAGCTGTTCGAACTGCTGGCCAAGCATGAAGTGAAGGACGGAGATGACGATCGTCTTTCGGCGCTGTTGGCAAAAGGCCATGCACCGCGCGCCGCCGCCACCTTCGCCGGGCCGATGGATTTCGGTGCCGACGAGGACGAAATCTCGATCCTCGACTTCCAGGCCGCTGCCGATCTCGACCCGAACTACTTCAGCAAGGAGGGCCTTGGCGCGCTGGTGGCGCGTTTCGGCGCCGGCGTGCCGGTCGAACTTTCGACGCCGGTGCGCAAGATCCTGTGGGACGTGCCGGGCGTCGCCTGCGTCACCGATCGCGGCACCGTCCGCGCCAAGGCGGTGATCGTCACCGCTTCGCCGGCGGTGCTCGCCTTCGAGGAGATCGCGTTCTCGCCGGCCTTGCCAGACACGCATTTCGGCGCCTTCTTCGACCTGCCGATGGGCATGCTGACCAAATTGCCGGTCGAAATATCGGGCACCAGGCTCGGGCTGCAGCCCTTCGACGACCTGCTGATCGAACGGATGGCCAGGCACGACATCTATTTCCTGTGCTTCCCGTTCGACCTCGATCTGATGGTCGGCTTCGTCGGCGGCGATTTCGCCTGGGAAATGTCGGCGGCCGGCGAGGCGGCCGGCATCGACTTCGTCGTCGACCGGCTGTGCGGCATCTTCGGCGGCGATACGCGCAAACATGTCGGACGCGCCATGATGACCAATTGGGGCGGCGAGCGCTTCGTACGCGGTGCCTATGCCGCCGCTCGCCCCGGCCGTTCACTGGCGCGCGCCGCACTCATGCAGCCGGTGGCCGACAAGATCTTCTTCGCCGGCGAGCACCTGGCCGGTCCACTGATGCAGACCTGCGGCGGCGCACGGCTGTCGGGCGAAGCGGTGGCAAGACAGGTTGTCACCCAGCTTGCGGCGAGGACATGATCCGAACCGAAGGACGGAACCAACGACAGGTGGAACCTGGTCTTCGCTTTGCGAAACCTCGTTCTGCAGAGATTATGTTCCAACAAGTTCGACAAAATGCGGAACGCCGCGCGGCTGTTCGCGTTGGGCACGGGCCGCCGTGAACATCTATGTCACCTCCGGTGAATTGAGACCGACATGAAACTCTTCGACTGCCCCCATTGCGGCCATCGCATCTATTTCGAGAACGCCAAGTGCCTGAACTGCGGGAACCCGGTGCTCTACGATCCCGAGCACGCGCGCTTTGCGCTGGCGGGCGTCGACGGCGTCTTCCAGTGCACCAACGCCGACGAATGCGCCTGCAACTGGATGGCGGAACCGGGTCACGCTTTTTGCCGCGCCTGCGTGCTGAACCAGCTGATCCCGGATCTCTCCGTCGACGGCAACCGCCGCCGCTGGATCCGTGTCGAAGCGGCGAAGAAGCGCGCCATCTACTCGCTGCTGGCCTTCGGGCTGCCGGTAGTCCCCAAGCAGACTCCTGCCGACGAGGTCGGCCTGGCCTTCGACTTCCTCGCCGATCCGATCGGCGGCGGCCCTGGTGGCGAGCGGATCCTCACCGGCCACGACAATGGTTTGATCACGCTCAATGTCGCCGAGGCGGATTCGGCCGAGCGCGAGAAGCGGCGCGTCGAGATGGGCGAGAACTACCGCACCTTGCTCGGCCATTTCCGCCATGAGCTCGGGCACTATTACTGGGACCGCCTCATCCGCGACGATCCGCACAGGCTCGAAGCTTTCCGCGCACTGTTCGGCGATGACCGCGCCGATTACGAACAAGCGCTGAAGGCCTATTATGCCGATGGTGCGCCGCCCGACTGGCAGCAGGGCCACATCTCGGCCTATGCGACCTCGCATCCTTGGGAGGACTGGGCCGAGACCTGGGCTCACCACCTGCATATCACCGATACGCTGGAAATGGTGCACGCACTGAACTTTCCACTCGGCCGGCTGGAGACGGTGGAGGCCAACGACTTGCCGCGCGGCGACACCGGCGGCGAATTGCAGGCGGCACCCTCGGAGCCGGCGGCCGCGCCGGAGCCTTTCGAAAAGATCCTTGCCCGCTGGCTGGTGCTGTCGGAGGCCTCCAATTCGATCAACCGCTGCATGGGTCTGCCCGACCTCTACCCCTTTGTCATTTCGGACGTCACGGCGCGGAAATTGGAATTCGTTCACGAACTTCTGACCGATTTGCCGAAAGAACACGGAACAAATCGTGAGTTGGCGCAGGCGCTTTAGCGGGAACGCATGAGCTGCTGCCCCGTTTTCGCTGCCGAGGGACCATGAAAACGGAGAGAAACCATGAAATCCCTATTGTTTCCTGCGGTAGCCGGAATGCTGACCGTGATGTCGGGCGCCGCGTTTGCCGATACCGCCGTCTCAGCCGTCACCGATCTTAACGTGCGCGCCGGGCCTGGCCCGCAATATCCTGTGATCGGCGTGCTCGCCGCCGGTCAGTCGGCAACGCTCAATGGCTGCATCGAAAACAGCAAATGGTGCACCATAGCCGAGGCCGGCGGCCAGGGCTGGGTCTATTCCGACTATGTGACGGCCGATATAGGCGGCAGCCGGGTGGTGCTGACGGAACGGCGCTCTAGCGTTGCTGTCGTCTCGCCGCCGGAGGACATCGGCAACTACTCGACCGATTATACCGGCGCGATCATCGCCAGCGATCCGGTCGTGGATGACTTCCCTTCGCCCCCGGCTGAAGTCCGCACCTATGTCGACACGCATCGCCTCGATCCCATCTATCTCGAAGGCGAAGTGGTGACCGGCGCGACCCTGCCCGACACCGTCGAGCTGCGCGAGATTCCGGACTACAATTACCGCTATGTCTATGTGAACGGCCAGCGGGCGCTGATCGATCCGCAGACCCGACGCATCATGTACGTCGTTCGCTGACGACAAGCGGCACAAGCGGCCGCAGCGACAGCAGCGGCCGCCAGCAGGCGGCGCTGCCGCGCGGCGCTCTCCTGCGCCGACTTTGCTCTGGCTTAGTCTTTGCGGAAAACCATTCCGATTTTCCCGGCCATCGGTTAGTCAACAGGCGATGACTTTGGGAAGGGAGCCCGCGTGACCATCGATCCGGCCGCCTTCGAGCGTTACAGGCATTCGCCGAACTCCAGGACGACCTTACCGCGCCTGTTGCTCGGAACGGGGATCGTGGTCCTTTTTTGGGCAGCAACCACCGTGGCCGTGCTGGTCGGCGGCACCTATGCCTTCATCGCCTGGCAGGCGACCCCATCATCCGGCATTCAGGGCTTCCTCGCTTCGCCCCTCGGCATCCTCACCGCGCTCGTCTCGTTTGCCGGCATCTGGATCGGCCTGTGGGTCGCGATGCGCTGGGTGCATGGCGAGAAGCTGTCGGCGCTGCTCGGCAACAGCCGACGAGTTTCATGGCCCGGCTTCCTCAAAGGGCTGATCGCGGTGCTGATCACGTCGTTCATATCCGAAATCCTGCTCTATCTGCTGCAGCCGCAGATCACGCGTGGCCCGATCAGCCTGTCATCCTGGCTGCTGTTTGCGATCCCGATCGCCGCGCTTACCTTGGTGCAGACCTCTTCGGAAGAGCTGCTGTTTCGCGGCTACCTGCTGCGCGGTCTCGCCAGCCGGTTCACGAGCCCATTCGTCTGGGCCCTGCTGCCGGCCCTGCTGTTCACCTCGCTGCATTGGAGTGCGAGTTCGTCACCAGCCATCAATGCTTGCGTGCTGGCGTCGATCGCCGCTTTCGCGCTGCTGCTGACACTTGTCGTCTACGCAACCGGCAATCTCGGCGCCGCCTTGGGTGCTCATCTCGGCAACAACCTGACCGGGTTTCTCTTGATCTCGCATCAGGAAAGCTACAATTCCTTCGCCCTGTTCAATGCCAGGCCGCTCGAAGGACCGGGCTGGGCGACGTCGGATGCGGTTCTCATCGCCTTCATCGGCATCGCCTGCAGCCTGCTGACCATCGTGCTGCTTCTACATCCGCGTTCGCCGCTCAGGGTTGCCGCCGAATTTCCGGACCGGGCGAGCACGGCCTGATTGCAGGCCGGGAACGACGCAATCCGGTCTTTGTCTTGACTCCGTGTCCGATTTCCTGTCTACACGCCCCGAATTCCGCGACGAGTATCCCTCCGAGCAAGCCGACCAGGACGCCGAAGCCTCTTTGAGGTGAAGTGCTGTAAATCGATCCTGGAGGCCAACACCCGGCAGCGCTGAGCGCCCCCGGGTGCTTTTTGGTTTTGGCTTTTGGTTGGACACTGGGCGCGAACGCATTACCTCTCGGGCATCATCCGGATGCCAGGGAAAAGGAAAACGAATGTTTGAATCGCTACAGGAACGTCTTGGTTCGATCCTGAACGGCCTGACCGGCCGCGGAGCCCTGTCGGAGGCTGATGTCTCGGCGGCGCTGCGCGAGGTGCGCCGGGCGCTGCTCGAAGCAGACGTGGCGCTGGAAGTGGTGCGCTCCTTCACCGACAAGGTGCGCGAGAAGGCCGTCGGCGCTGCCGTGGTCAAGTCTATCAAGCCCGGCCAGATGGTCGTCAAGATCGTCCATGACGAACTGGTCGACATGCTCGGCGCCGAAGGCGTCGCCATCGATCTCAATGCCCCGGCGCCGGTCGTCATCATGATGGTCGGCCTGCAGGGTTCCGGCAAGACGACCACTTCGGCCAAGATCGCCAAGCGTCTTTCCGAGCGTCAGAACAAGAAGGTCCTGATGGCCTCGCTCGACACGCGGCGCCCCGCTGCGCAGGAGCAGCTGCGCCAGCTCGGCGAACAGGTCAAGGTCGCCACGCTGCCGATCATCGACGGCCAGTCGCCGGTCGACATCGCCCGCCGCGCCGTGCAGGCGGCCAAGCTCGGCGGCCACGACATCGTCATCCTCGACACCGCCGGCCGCACCCATATCGACGAGCCGCTGATGGTCGAGATGGCCGACATCAAGAAGGTGTCGAGCCCGCACGAAATCCTGCTGGTCGCCGATTCGCTGACCGGCCAGGACGCCGTCAACCTGGCCAAGAGCTTCGACGAGCGCGTCGGCATCACCGGCCTCGTCCTGACCCGCATGGACGGCGACGGCCGCGGTGGTGCTGCACTCTCCATGCGCGCCGTCACCGGCAAGCCGATCAAGCTGATCGGCACTGGCGAAAAGATGGACGGGCTGGAGGAATTCCACCCCAAGCGCATCGCCGACCGCATCCTCGGCATGGGCGACATTGTCTCGCTCGTCGAAAAGGCCGCCGAGAACATCGACGCCGAACAGGCGGCGGCGATGGCCAAGAAGATGCAGTCGGGCAAGTTCGACCTGAACGATCTCGCCGGCCAGCTTCAGCAGATGTCGAAGATGGGCGGCATGGGCGGCATCATGGGCATGATGCCCGGCATGGGCAAGATGAAGGACCAGATGGCCGCCGCCGGTCTCGACGACAAGATGTTCGGCCGCCAGCTCGCCATCATCTCGTCGATGACCAAGGCCGAGCGCGCCAATCCCGATTTGCTCAAGCATTCGCGCAAGAAGCGCATCGCCGCCGGTTCCGGCACCGACGCGGCCGAAATCAACAAGCTGCTCAAGATGCATCGCGGCATGGCCGACATGATGAAGGCGATGGGCGGCAAGGGCAAAGGCGGCGGCCTGATGCGCGGCATGATGGGCGGCCTCGCCTCCAAGATGGGCCTCGGCGGCATGATGCCCGGCGGCCCCGGGGGCATGGGTGGCGGCATGATGGGCGGCGGCATGCCGGACCTGTCGAAGATGGACCCTAAGCAGCTCGAAGCCTTGCAGAAGCAGGCACAGGCAGCCGGCCTTGGCGGCGGCATGAAAGGCCTTCCCGGCGGCGGTGGCCTGCCCAGCGGCGTGCCAGGTCTGCCCGGCGGCATGAAACTCCCCGGGCTTCCCGGCCTCGGCGGTGGCGGGCTGCCCGGCCTTGGCAAGAAGAAGTGAGGACGCCATGAACGAAGAGAAGGACATGGCCGACGCCCGCGCTCTCCTGGCCGATTACCGCGCCTCGATCGATAACATCGACGCGGCCCTCATCCACATGCTGGCCGAGCGCTTCCGCTGCACCAAGGCGGTCGGTGTGCTGAAGGCGACGCATGGCCTGCCCCCGGCCGACCCGGCACGCGAGCAGCAGCAGATCGCCCGGCTTCGCCAGCTGGCGAAGGATGCCCATCTCGACCCGGATTTCGCGGAAAAATTCCTCAACTTCGTCGTCCGCGAAGTGATCCGCCACCACGAACAGATCGCCGCTTCCAACGGCGTGATGAAAGCCGGCTGAGAAACCAGCCACCAACCGATCAACCAAATCAGCCTTTTTAGGAGAAAATAAATGCCCTTGAAGATCCGACTGGCCCGTGCGGGCTCGAAGAAGCGTCCTTACTACCACGTCGTCATTGCCGACGCCCGTTCGCCGCGTGACGGCCGGTTCATCGAATCGATCGGCTCGTGGAACCCGCTGCTGCCCAAGGACGGCGAACGCGTCAAGGTCGACGCCGACCGCGTCAAGCATTGGCTGGCGCATGGCGCCCAGCCGACCGACCGCGTGCTGCGCTTCCTCGACGAAGCCGGCCTCGTCAAGCGCGACGCCCGCTCCAACCCGAAGAAGGCCGAGCCGGGCAAGAAGGCGCAGGAACGTGCTTCGCTCTTGAAGAAGGCGCAGGAAGACGCCGCTGCCGCGGCTGCGGCCGCCGCAGCAGCACCGGCCGAGGCGGAAGCCGCCACCGCCGAATAAGTATTGCCCTATCGCATCCAGGAAAACGGCGGGCCAAGGCCCGCCGTTTTGCTGTCCGGTTCTGTCTGTAAGAGCTGCCTATCAATAACCGCTCGGGCAGCGGTCGATGTAGACGCGGCCCCGCCGATCGCGATAGCGGCATTCGCCGCTCTCGCTTGCCCGGCCGATCAGCGCACCGGCAACGGCGCCGACGGCGCCACCGACGACGGCGCCTTCAACCGGATCGCCAGCGACCGCCGCACCGACGGCAGCGCCACCGAGGCCGCCAACGGCCGCGCCTTTTTCCGTTTGCGAACAAGCGGCGAGCGGCACCAGAAGCGCCATCAAAAGCATCGTTTTCTTCATCGTCGTTCCTCTCCGATAGGAGCCGCCTCCGCCGCCAAGCGAATCTCTAACTCGCAACTCGGCGATTCGATCCCTAAGACATTGCCCGGCAAAGGGTTCCAGGCTTCGAGTTGAAAGCGATGCTTCGAGCGGATCTATCGGCTGAACGGGATCAGCGCGCGGACCCTGGCATCGCGCAGATACAGGCCACCCCACAGGATAATGCCGAGATAGACGCCGAACAGAATGTGCGAGAGCAGCGGGTTATCGACGCGGACATTGGTGGCGATGGCGCCGCCCATATAGGCGGTGAGCAGGATGGCGCCGAGCACCGCGCTGCGCGGCAAGGCGTAGAGCGCGGTCGAGATCAGGCCGATGACGCCAAGCATGCGCGCGACATTGGCATCGGCCGGCCAGCCGAGCGGCACCATCGTCTGGGTGACGACATCGAGCGGCGGCAGCTTGATGACGCCGTCGAAGATCATGAACAGCACGATGACGCCGCTGAGCACGCGGCCGGTCCACAAAGCGCCCGGCGAGACGGGCGCGGTTTCGGAAATGCTCATGGTGGTCCCTCCTGATGGTCGAGCCCTTTCGCAGGGGTCGACCCAAGGACGTGGCATGGGGCCGCGATCCGACAGCGGGGCGGATTCTTTTAAACCCGCGCGCCTTCGCCTACGAAAAATAGAACTTTTCCGCCGGGATCATCTTCGGCGGCGTTTCGCCCAGCGCCTCGAATACCGAGATCTCGCAGACGCGGCAGAGACCGTCGAGGGCGAGGTCGTTGGCCTCGGTGCCGAACGGATCCTCGAGCTCTTCCGAAAGCGCGTCGAGGCCGAAGAAGGTGTAGGCGATCAGCGCCGTGAACAGCGGCGTTGCCCAGCCGGCGGTCGAGATCAGGCCGATCGGCAGCAGCAGGCAGACGATATAGGCCGTGCGATGCACCAACAGCGTGTAGGCGAACGGCAAGGGCGTGCCGGCGATCCGCTCGCAGCCAGCCTGGATGGCGGCGATCGACGCGAGCCTCTCATCGAGGATACGAAAGCCGATCGTGTCGACGTCGCCCGCCCGGCGCTGGGCATTGGCACGCCGGCCCATGCGCCTGACCATCTCATCCGCCGGATTGGAAAAGGCTGCTGCCTTGTCCGCCTCGGCGTCGATGAAGGCACGGGCATCCTTCATGCTGTCGATCTTGCGCAACTGCCCGCGCAGGAAATGACAGAAGGCGAGCGCTTCCATCAGCAAGGCGCGCTGTTCGGTCTGGTCCGGTATGAGGCTGGTGGTGGCGCGTGCCAGGTTGCGCATTTCGAAGACCAGCGCGCCCCACAGCTTGCGCGCCTCCCACCAACGGTCGTAGGCGGCGTTGTTGCGGAACGAGAGATAGATCGACAATGTCACGCCGACCAGGCCGAAAGGCGTGATGTTGAAGACGCTGAAATCAAGCTGGAACCGGCGCGCCACGGCCAGGATGGTCGCGGAATAAAGCGCGAAGCCCAATATCTGCGGCAGGATGCGTGGCACGACCGAACCGCGCATGATGAAGAACAGCTGTAGGAATGTGGGGCGCGGGCGAACGATCATCGAAGGCCTTTCACGGACCGCCATCGGCCCTCACCTCCTTTATTGTGCGATGCGACAGCTCTGCAAGCCCAGCCGCCAGCGACACCGCCATGTCGTCCTTGCAGGCTATCGGCACCCGACGGGCGTGGATATTGAGGAGTTGCGGGCTGCGGCCCACCACTTCAGTCGAGAGAAGAGAAAAATGACCGGCGAGACCGATCTGAAGACACTGCTGGCATCGATGACGCCGGAGCTGCTGGCATGCACCTATGTCTTCGCCACGCTGGCGCCTGGCGTCGTTCAGCCGGAAGGCCTCGAGCCGGTGATGGTGTTTCGTGAGCGCGGGGGCATGACGCTGATCGTAGACGAGGAGAAGGCCATCGCTGCGGCACTGACCGCGTCATTCCGCTGCCGGATGGTCACGCTCAACATCCATTCGTCGCTGGAAGCCGTCGGCTTTCTCGCCGCCATCACCACGCGCCTCGCCGCCGCCGGCATGGGCGTGAACCCGGTTTCGGCCTTCTACCACGACCATCTGTTCGTGCCGGTCGACCGGGCGGAGGAGGCGCTGGGGCTGTTGAACCAGCTGGCCAGGGAGAACAGAGCGTAGCGCATCGGCCAGAGCTGCCGATCTCCCCCTCGTGGGGAGATCGGCATCCATCAATGCCTTCGCTAACCTTCAGCACCCGGCCGAAGGCCGAGCCCGCGACTGCGGGCCGCCGGTCGTCCGGCGCCCCCGCGGAGGGCCCGCCGCGGCAGCGGCGATACGGCCCGTGAGCGAAAACTAAGCCGCCTTCTTCTTCGGCTGGATCAGTCCACGCTCGACCAGCAGCTCGGCGATCTGCACCGCGTTGAGTGCGGCGCCCTTGCGCAGATTGTCGGAGACGATCCACATCGACAGGCCGTTGTCGATGGTCGAATCCTCGCGGATGCGCGAGATGAAGGTGGCGTCTTCGCCGGCCGATTCCAGCGGCGTAATGTAGCCGCCGTCCTCGCGCTTGTCCAAGACCTGGCAGCCTGGGGCTTCACGCAGGATATCGCGCGCCTCGTCGGCGGTGATCGGCTTTTCGAACTCGATGTTGACCGCTTCCGAATGGCCGATGAACACCGGCACGCGCACGCAGGTCGCCGTCAGCTTGATCTTGGGGTCGAGCATCTTCTTGGTCTCGGCGACCATCTTCCACTCTTCCTTGGTGGAGCCGTCATCAAGGAAGACATCGATGTGCGGGATGACGTTGAAGGCGATGCGCTTGGTGAACTTCTTGACCTCGACGCCATCGGCGACGAAGACCGCGCGGGTCTGGGTAAAGAGTTCGTCCATACCTTCCTTGCCGGCGCCCGACACCGACTGGTAGGTGGCGACAACGACACGCTTGATGGTGGCGAAGTCATGCAGCGGCTTCAATGCCACTACCAGCTGCGCCGTCGAGCAATTCGGATTGGCGATGATGTTCTTGCGCGTGAACAGCGAGATCGCGTCCGGGTTCACTTCCGGCACGATCAACGGCACGTCCTGATCGTAGCGGAAGGCCGACGAATTATCGATGACGACGCAGCCCTGCTTGCCGATCTTCGGCGACCATTCCTTGGAGACGCTGCCGCCAGCCGACATGATGCAGATGTCGGTGTCGGAAAAATCATACTGGTCGAGCGTCTTCACCTTCAGCGTGCGGTCGCCGAACGACACTTCCGTGCCCTGGCTGCGCCGCGACGCCAGCGCCACGACTTCGCTTACCGGAAAGCCGCGCTCTTCCAGTATGTTGAGCATTTCCCGGCCCACATTGCCCGTGGCGCCGACGATCGCTACCTTGAAACTCATCGAAAAATCTCCTGTCCCTCTCCGCTTAGTTTTTGGAGAAACCCGCTGGCCGATGCGGGTTCCGTCCCCCGGGCCGAACCCGGGAGAGGGTGGTTAGGCCAAGGGAGTCACACCGTTTTGGTGGTGGTTTTGGTAGTTTTTTTGGCCAAGAATGGGGTTTTGCTGGAACGAGGGGACGCGCCGACGCGCCCGGCCCAATGATGTGCATTGAGGCTGGGGGCATCGAATGCAAGAAGAGCCATCAAAAGGCCGCGCATCGAAAAAACGATCCCGTTCAAAGCGGGCTTTTACGCGGTTTGCGTCAAGAGTCAATTGCGATGAGCGTCCTGTTGCCCTGTACAATCGCGGCGGCACGAAGTACGAACGGCATGACCATCCGGCTCATGGAGCGTCCCGACGCCCGCCGAAGACAGGCCCATTGCTGGGCATATAAGAATCCGAATTCCGAAAGAGTAAGATGTCCAACTTCGATGCACTCGTTCCCGCGCTGGCAAGGGCGCTGGAAAAACGCGGCTATTCCGAGCTGACGCCCGTCCAGAAGGCGGTTGTGGCGCCGGAACTCGGCGAGGCCGATGCGCTGGTTTCGGCGCAGACCGGCTCCGGCAAGACGGTGGCCTTCGGCCTCGCTCTGGCGCCGACCCTGCTTGAGGGCGCGGAGCGCTTCGGCCACGCCGCCGCACCGCTGGCGCTGGCGGTGGCGCCGACGCGCGAACTCGCCTTGCAGGTGACGCGCGAGCTGGAATGGCTCTACGAGTTGACCGGCGCAACCGTGGCTTCCTGCGTCGGCGGCATGGACATGCGCTCGGAGCGGCGTGTGCTGGAGCGCGGCGCCCATATCGTCGTCGGCACGCCCGGCCGGCTGCGCGACCACATCACCCGGCGCTCGCTCGACATGTCGGCGCTGAAGGCGGTGGTGCTCGACGAGGCCGACGAGATGCTCGATCTGGGCTTTCGCGAAGACCTCGAATTCATCCTCGACGCCGCTCCTGCCGAACGCCGGACGCTGATGTTCTCGGCCACGGTGCCGCGCTCGATCGCCACGCTCGCGCAGGGCTATCAGCGCGATGCGGTGCGCATCTCGGCCGCCGGCGAGGAGAAGCAGCATCTCGACATCGAATACCGGGCGCTGAGCGTCGCCCAGCCCGACCGGGAAAACGCCATCATCAACGTTCTGCGCTATTACGAAGCCAAGAACGCGCTGGTGTTCTGCAACACGCGTGCCGCCGTCAATCATCTGACCGCGCGCTTCAACAACCGCAACTTCTCCGTCGTCGCCCTCTCCGGCGAGCTCAGCCAGAACGAGCGCAGCCATGCGCTGCAGGCAATGCGCGACGGCCGCGCAAAAGTCTGCATCGCCACCGATGTCGCGGCGCGCGGCATCGACCTGCCCAACCTCGAACTGGTCATCCACGCCGATTTGCCGACCAACCCCGAAACGCTGCTGCACCGCAGCGGCCGCACCGGCCGCGCCGGACGCAAGGGCGTCAGCGCGCTGATCGTGCCCAACAGCGCCCGCAAGCGCACCGAGCGGCTGCTGCAGAACGCCGGCCTCAAGGCGACATGGGCGAGCCCGCCCTCGGCCGACGACGTGATGCGGCGCGACGACGAGCGCATCCTGGCCGATCCGGTTTTCGACGAGCCGGTGAAGGAAGACGAGCGCGGTTTCATCGACGCGCTGCTCGCAAGACATGGCGCCGAGCAAGTGGCTGCCGCCTTCGTGCGCCAGTGCCGCGCCAGCCGCTCGGCGCCCGAGGACCTCATGGAGATCGCGCCCTTCACGCCGTCGCGTGAAAGACCGGCAGGCGAAGGTTTCGCGCGCCGCGACGAGGCGCCCAGCCGCCGCGACGATTTCGGTGACAGCGTCTGGTTCTCGCTGTCGATCGGGCGCCGGCAAAATGCCGAGCCGCGCTGGCTCATCCCAATGCTGTGCCGCATCGGCAGCATCTCGAAGCGCGAGATCGGCGCCATCAAGATGCAGCCGGAAGAGACCTACGTGCAGATATCAGCCGACTGGGCCGACCGCTTCCTGGCCGCGATCGGTCCCGATCGCAAGCTGCAAGGCAACATCCTGGTGAAGCGGCTCGAGGGCACGCCCGATCTGTCGCGCGCCGGCTACCAGCCGCCAAGCCCCGACAAGAAGCCGCATCGCGGCAAGGCGCCGTTCGACCCCAACGCGCCGAAGCGCAAATTCGAAAAACGTGCACCAGCAGCAGTCGATCAGCGCCCGGCCACCGCGCATGAGGCAAAGCCATGGGCGAAGAAGCCGGGCAAGCCGAAATTCGACACCACCGGCGCGCCCAAGCACAAGAAGGCGAAGAAGCGGCCCACCTAGAGCATTTCACCGTTTCACGGAAACGGCGATCTGCTCTAACTCTTTGTTTTGACGCAATTCTAGACGGAAAACCGCTTCACACTTTTCCTAGAATTGCTCTAGGACTTCGGCCGGAGCGACGCGCTTGCCTGCAGGCCAGCCTTGATGGCAGCCCAGCTGGCCGATGCCGCCGTCGGGCGATGCTGCTTTGCGATGCGTTCCGTCAGCGACGAGCGCCAGTCCGGGTCTTCCGCCATCCTGCGGATTGCAGCGTACCAGCCGGCCTGGTCATTGGAATCGACCACCGGCATCAGCCCGCCGCTCGCCTCGATCAACGCCGGCGCTGTCGAGACGATGACGGGAACGCCGAAATCGAGACATTCCGAGGCGCCGTAGCCCCAGCCCTCGATATGCGAGGGAAAGACGCCAAAGGAAGCGCTGCGATAATATCGGATGAGCTCCTCATCGCTGATCGCTCCGGTGAACGTAACCCGCTCAAGCAATCTCGGATGGGCCTTGAGATAGGCGCGCAGCGGATCGATCATCCAGCCCCAGCGCCCGGCGCAGACGAGCCGCGGCAGCGTGACGCCCTCGTCGAGCGCCTGCTGCCATATCCGTGCCAGCAGGATGTGGTTCTTGCGCACTTCGATGGTCGAGCAATAGAGCACGAACGGCTCGTCGGCCTCGATGCGCGAAGTCTCGCCCATGCGCGAAGCCGTTTCGTACAGGATGGACGGCATCGGAAACCGATATACCACCGGCTGCGTGACGCCTGCCTGTTGCATATGATCGGTCAGCGTCGCACCAACTTCGTCGGATGCACAAAATGCCGGCGCGCCGGAACGCACGAGGTGCTCGAGATATGACCCGTAGCGAGCCTCGCCAGGGCTCATACCAACCATGTCGGGGCGCAGTGTCGGGATGAGGTCGTGGCAAAGAAACGCAAGGCCACCGGCGCGCCCGGAGACGGCGGCTCGGTCGTCCCCGGTCAGAATGTGATGGCTGATCAGGACAAAGCCGCGTTCAGTCTCGTCCGGTTGGCTTGGAACCTGACGCGGGGCCGACCGGGTCCGCGCCCGCTGGTACAGCCGATAGGCCCGGATCAGCAGCCTGGTCGCCTGATAGGCAATCCCTTTGCGGCCATGGGTCACCGTCTTTGCGAGATGGCGGTCGGCGTCGCGCTTGCCCCATGGCTGCTGCCTCACCGCTTCGAGGGCCTGCGACATCGCCGTGCGTCTCCCAGGCCATCGTTTGAGGCGCCAGGGTGAAATCTCGCCCGTCGCGACATGGTCCTGCTCGAAAGGAGCGAGGGGGCGAAACCGGCCTTCCCACGGTCGGAACGCCACCACCTCTACGCAAGGGTCGGGATCGGCCAGGGCTGCGCTGACGAGAAAGCTTTCCACCCGCGGGATGCCGACAAGTCCCTGGCCGGACGGCCAGAACGTTAGGCCGGTGGCGTCGATGGCCAGCCTGGGAGGTCTTTCCACTCCATCTTCAATCACGGTTTTACTGTCAGGACTCTCGACTGTCATGTTCTGCTTCTGCCGAAGGCGGTTGCACTCGATGCCTTATGCTTCATTTGCCGCGAAGAGGGTAGCTATGCTGGCTTGCCCATCGGCTCGGGCCTGTGCAACCTTCGGCTGGACGTGGCGAGCGGGGGGGGTGGCAAATGCGGGGCGAAGTGCTTCACTATGACGAGGACCAAGGCTTTGGCTTCATATCCGGGGCCGACGGCAACCGTTACACCTTCACCCGCGAGAACCTGCGCCGGCAGACCGCCATGCCCAAAGGCACGGCCGTCGAGTTCCAGCCGGGTGGCGGCCAGGCGCGCGACGTCTTTTCGATCGCTGCTCCGACCGCTACTTCGGCCACTGACGCCGGCACGAACCCCGCACCGACTCAAGCCGGCAGCAAGGCCGCGGCAACCCCGCCCCCGGCACAGCATTTCGGCCGCTCCTCCGAGCCGGCCGAACCCAGCGATCTCTGGGGCTATTTCTGGCGCGGCGTGACGCAGAACTACTTCAATTTCGCCGGCCGCGCCCGCCGCAAGGAATATTGGGGCTACTGCCTGTTCTGGACGGTTTGCCTGCTGATCATCGGCGGCATCGGCCTGTACACCGATATGGATATGGGCGGTTTCGACAGTGATATTTCGGGCGCGATAACGGTCGGGCTGTGCGGCACGTTCCTGCTGGCGACACTGCTCCCTAGCCTCGGCATGATCGTGCGCCGGCTCCACGACATCGGCCTGTCAGGCTGGCTCAGCCTGCTGATCCTGATCCCGACCATCGGCAGCCTGATCATCCTGGTCTTCGCGCTGATCCCGACGCAGGCCCGGGAAAACCAGTGGGGGCCGGTGCCGGCGGGTGTCAGGATTTAGCCGCCACGTGTATTGCAATCACAAACAACCCTGGGTAGTATTTGCGCAACGCGGGGGAGAAACATGCGTGGCACGATATTCCACTACGATCAGGATCAGGACTACGGCTACATCGACGGAATCGACAGCAAGCGTTATATCTTTGCCCGTGACGATGTGAGCCATGAAGTGACCCTCGCCAGGGGCACCCTTGTCGAGTTTCAACCGGATGACGGTACGGCGCACGATATAGTCGCCGTCACCCCGACAGCGCCATCGCCAAGCACGGGCCAGCCACGCCGTTCGGCCGAGAGCAGGCCCGCCTATTCCATGGGTCTGTGGGCTTACTTCTGGCGCGCGATAATTGCGGACTATAGCAATTTCAAAGGTCGCGCCCGCCGCAAGGAATTCTGGGCCTTCTGGCTATTCTACACCCTCGGGATATTGGCGCTTCTAGGCTTCGGAATACTCGTTGACCTAGCGTTCAATGGCTTCAAAACCAATGCGGACAGGACGACGATGAGGGCCATAGGGCTCATACCCTTCCTGGTTTTCTTTTCGGGATTGATCCTGCCGTCGATTGCCCTCGTCGTGCGGCGTGTGCATGACGCGGGTCTGAGCGGCTGGTTTGCACTGCTGGGCTTCATCACTCCCATTGGCAGCATTGCCTTGCTGGTCTTCGGACTTCTGCCGTCCCAGGTGGGCGAAAATCCTTGGGGACCAGTGCCGGCAGGCGTCAGGATCTAGCCGCTTTTCAACGCCTCACCCGAAAGCCTGAGAAAGACCCTCTGGCCGTGGCGCTCGGCGCCAAGCCGGCCGTAAAAACGCAGCGCGCCCTCGTTCCAGTCCTCGGTGGTCAGGTCGATGCGGCCGATGCCTTCGCGCAGGCAATGATCGGCGAGAAAGCCGATCAGCGCCCGGCCGACGCCGGCGTTGCGGGCTTTGTCGCGCACGAACAGGTCCTTGAGGAACAGCAGCCGCTCGAGATCGATACCGGGGTGCGCGATCGCCACCGACGCCAGGCCGCTGACCTCGCCGTCGACGAAGGCAAGCGCGAAATGCAGATAGGCCGGGCTTTCCTCGCCAAGCCATTTTCGTGCGGCAGACACGGCCCGGCCGGCATCGAGAGGTGGCTGCCGGTAGTGAACCGCCATCTCGCACAATATGGCCGCGAGCGCCGTCGCGTCCTCGATCGTCGCCCAGCGGACGTCGACCGTCACGATATCAGCCCAGGAATTTGGCGATGATCGCGTCGCCCATCTCGACCGTACCGACCTCGGTCATGCCATCGGACATGATGTCTTTCGTCCGCAGGCCCGCGTCGAGCACAGCGGCGATCGCGCTTTCGACGCGGTCGGCTTCCTCGACCATGCCGAAGGAATAGCGCAGGCACATGGCGAAGGACGCGATCATGGCGATCGGGTTGGCGATGCCCTTGCCGGCGATGTCGGGGGCCGAGCCGTGCACCGGCTCGTACAGCGCCTTGCGCTTCTTGGTCTTCACGTCAGGCGCGCCGAGCGAGGCCGACGGCAGCATGCCGATCGAGCCGGTCAGCATGGCGGCGATGTCGGACAGCATGTCGCCGAACAGATTGTCGGTGACGATGACGTCGAACTGCTTTGGCCAGCGCACCAGCTGCATGCCGCCGGCATCGGCCAGCATGTGGTCGAGCTTGACGTCGGAATAGCGCGCCTTGTGGGTCTGGGTGACGACCTCGTTCCACAGCACGCCCGACTTCATCACATTGCGCTTTTCCATCGAAGTGACGTGGTTCTTGCGCGTGCGTGCCAGTTCGAAGGCGACGCCCGAAATGCGCTCGATCTCGAACGTGTCGTAGACCTGCGTGTCGATGCCGCGCTTCTGGCCGTTGCCGAGATCGATGATCTGCTTCGGCTCGCCGAAATAGACGCCGCCGGTCAGCTCGCGCACGATGAGGATGTCTAGACCCTCGACCACCTCCTGCTTGAGCGAGGAGGACGCCGCCAGCGCCGGATAGCAGATGGCCGGGCGCAGATTGGCGAACAGCTCCATGTCCTTGCGCAGGCGCAGCAGGCCGGCCTCAGGGCGCACCTCGTAGGGCACCGCATCCCATTTCGGACCGCCGACGGCGCCGAACAGCACCGCGTCGGCCGCCATCGCCTTTTCCATGTCGGCATCGGAGATCGCCGCGCCATGCGCGTCATAGGCGCAGCCGCCGACCAGCCCCTCATCGGTGGCAAAACCGCTGCCGAGCTTGTCGTTCATGACCGCGATCAGTTTCTTGACCTCGGCCATGGCCTCCGGACCGATGCCGTCGCCGGGGAGCAGGAAAAGATGCTTCGTTGCCATGGAGAACCGTCCCAGAAAGAATTTGAACCGGCGCTTTGCTAAACGCCAAGTGAGTTGCATGCAAGGGGAGGAAAAACACTGCGGCGCAGAACAGGCGCAGCTATGCCGCATGCCGCCGCGCCAGGCTTCTCAGAACCTGGGTTCCTCGCCCCCGCCGAAGGCGGGGGAGAGGTGGGCGCGCAGCGGGCGGCGAGGGGGGGTTGGTATGGGGCAGGCAATTACCCCCGCCCACGCAGGTGCGGTGACGTATAAAAAACAACGACCCCCCGCGACCGAAGC